>JAOAIT010000043.1 GCA_026414565.1 Verrucomicrobiia bacterium | reverse complement strand
GGGGCCAAGATCGGGCGACGTTTCTTCATTGACCATGGCATGGGCGTGGTCATCGGCGAGACGACCGAGATCGGCGACGACGGGCTGATGTACAAAGGGGCCGTCTTGGGGGGCACTTCGCTCAACAAGGGCAAGCGCCATCCCACCGTCGGCAACGGAGTGGTCATCGGCTCCAACGCGGTCATCCTGGGGCCGATCACCATCGGCGATAACGCCAAGATCGGCTCGGGGGCGGTGGTGGTCAAGCCGGTGCCGCCGCGGGCCATTGTGCTGGGGGTGCCGGCGCGGGTGGTGGGCCAGGTGGACGAGCAGTTTAATTTTCAACGTCTGATTTCAGGGGTTGCGGCTGTATGAGCAAACGCATGGAAGTGCCGGTCACCCGCCCGTGGATGGGCGAGGAGGAAATCGAGGCCGTGGCGGAGGTGATTCGCTCCGGGTGGGTGACGCAAGGCCCCAAAGTGGCGGCCTTTGAGCGGGCGGTGGCGGAGTATGTGGGGGCGCGGCATGCCATTGCCACGACTTCCTGCTCCACGGCGATGTTTCTTTCCTTTCATTTGCTGGGCATCGGGCCGGGGGAGGAGGTCATCATGCCCTCGTTCACCTGTCCGGCGTGCGCCAATGCGGTGCGGCATACGGGGGCGGTGCCGCGGTTTGTGGACATTGATCCGCGGACGTTCAACCTGGATCCGGCGGCCATTGCGCCCGCAGTGAATGATAAAACGCGGGCGATACTGGCCATTCATCAGTACGGTCTGCCGGCGGAGCTGGACGCCATTGAGGCCGAGGCCCGGCGGTTGGGGCTGGCGGTGGTGGAGGATGCCGGCGTGGCCCTGGGGTCGGAATACAAAGATCGGAAGGTGGGCAACTCCCACAATCCGGCCTGTTTCAGTTTCCACGGCCGCAAGGTGATCACCCTGGGCGAGGGGGGCATGATCACCACCAACGATGACGATTTTGCCGCGCGGGCTGCGGTGGTGCGCTCGCATGGCGCGTCGGTCTCGGATTTCAAACGGCATCAGGCGCGGGGGGCGCTGCTGCAGCACTATGAGGTGTTGGGCTACAACTTTCGCATGACGGATTTGCAGGCGGCGATTGGGCTGGTGCAGATGCGGCGGCTGCCGGAGGTGGTGCGCCGGCGGCAGGAGCTGGCCCGGCGGTATGATCAGTTGCTGGCCGGTTTTCCCGAGCTGGAAACCCCTTATGTGCCGCCCCACTGCCGGAGCAATTACCAGGGGTACATTGTGAAGCTGACCGAGCGTTGCCGGCCCAGCCGCGATGAACTGCTGGCGGCGACGGCGGCCCGGGGGGTGGCCTGCCGGCACAATCTGACGTGCCATGATCAGCCGTATTACCAGGAGGTGTGCGGGCCGGTGCGGCTGCCGGTCACCGAGGCGGTGGCGCAGCGCTCGATCTGCCTGCCGTTGTATCCGCTGATGACCGAGGAGGAGCAGGATTACGTGGTGGCCGTGCTCAAAGAAGTGTTGGGGTAGGTTGTGGCAGGCCCGTATGACATCCGGCTGTCGGTGGTCATCCCGGCGTACAACGAGCGGGAGAACCTTGAATCCACGCTCAGGCAGTGCCACGCGGCGCTGGGGCGGCTGTGCCGGGAGTTTGAAATTCTGGTGGTGAATGATTGCAGCACCGATGGCACCGGCGAGCTGGCGGAGGCGCTGGCGCGGCAGTTGCCGGGGGTGCGGGTGCTGCACAACCCGCGGAATTTGCGGCAGGGGGCCAGTTTGGTGCGCGGTTTTCAGGCGGCCCGCCTGGACTGGGTCACGCACAACGCCATGGATTACCCCTTCCACCTGGAGGACCTGGAGCAGGTGTTTCCGCTGCTGCAGGAGCATGAGGTGGTGGCCATTGCCCGCGATCAGCGTCCCGACTCGAATCTTTACCGGAGGTTTTTAACCGGGGTGAATCTGTTTCTGCTGCGCAACTTTTTTGGGTTGCGCCTCAAGGATTACAACTTTGTGCAGGTGTATCGCCGGGAGGTTTTGCAGAGTCTGGATTTCTCGGCCACCAGCACCGGTTTTTTAACCCCCAGCCTGCTTTTTCAGGCGCACGATCGGGGGTGTCGCGTGGCCGAAATCACGCTGCCGTACTGGCCGCGCGAGCGGGGGGTGGCGCGCTCCGGCAACTGGAAGGTGCTGCGGGACACGTTGCGGGATTTGGTGAAGTTCTGGTGGCGGCGGCAGTGGCGGCGGCCCGGTGCGCCGGCGCCGGCGGCTAAGGCCCGCCCATCCGGGTGACTTTGAGATCAATGACCGCAAAGGCGATGACCTGTTGCGTGTTGGGACCGGCCGGGATGGGCGGGGAGTCGGTGAGGAATTCGAGGACGTTGTTGCCTTTGCCGGCTTCCACCACGGCATCCACCACGGCGATTTGCCCGGCGGCCAACTGGCCGCGCCAGATTTCGCGTCCGGCATGGCGGAGGATTACCAGGCGGGCGGTGGGGCTGCCGATCTGGCACTTGATGGAATAAGGCGTGCCGGCCTTGTGGGGGTTGAAGAAGTCCAGGCGCGCATTGCCGGCCGCCCAGCGCCGCACGCCGCCGGTGGTGCGCTCGGTGGCGGTCCAGCCGGCGCGTGGCACCAGCAGGGCCAGGGCGTCATTGCCGGGTTTCTGCGGTTGCGCGGCGGGTTGGAGGCGGATGCAGACCTGCTCCTTGATGGCGTCTTCAAGGAGGTTGGTGCGGCCGGTTTCGAGGATTTGTTTGAGCAGCGCCTCGCCGTTGTCCTGATAGCCTTTGCGGCAGATATAGAGGGCGCCGAAGCCATATTTTTCCAGCTCCGCCACCATCTGGGGGGCGGGGAGGCGGGCGACGTCGTGCTGCCAGGTCTCGCGCTGGCGGCCGCGGATGTGGCCGTAGGAGAAGCGGAGGGTACGGGTGAAGAGGTAGGGCCGGAGCATTTCGTAATCGCTGGCCTGGTGCACCCAGCCGGCCTCCGGGAATTCCATCACGGGCAGTTGAAAGACCATGGTGCCGGGGGGCAGGGCCGCCTCCATGGCCGCGCCAAACTGGCGGTCGGCGAGCACTTGTTTGCCCAGGTCGGTTTGGGGGGTGGCGCGGCCGATGTGATTGGGCAGGGCCAGTTGGTCCAGCAGGCCGACAAACAACACCGCCGCGGCCACGCCCCAATGCCAGCCGGGGCTTTTGCGCCGCGCCAGCCGGGTGACGCGGCTGACAAGGAAGAGCAGGGCCAGCGCGGCGATGAACATGCTGTAGCGGTTGGAGCTGCGGAAGAGGACGACGCCGCCGAGGGCGAGGAGGCAGTTGACGCCGCCCACCATCGAGTACAACAGCACCCACAGGGCCTGCAGCAGGTGGGTGGGGAGGCGGCGCCGCGTGCGCCGGAGGGCCGTGCGGGCGCCTTCCAGGATCATCCAGCCCAGGCCGCCGAGGGCCACCAGGCCGAGGTAGGGGGAGAACATTTCGCCTTTGAGCCAGGCGGAGGCGGCGTACTTTTTGCCGACGGCGGCCAGGGCGCCGAGGTTGTGCTCGGGCGGCGGCACCAAGAGCTCCATGGGTTTGAGGCCGTAGAGCTCGCATTGGAAATAGGCGCGGAAGAAGCCCTCGGTGTTTTTGCCGTGCTGCCACTGGTAAAGGAAGGTGTCGAGGTTGCAGGCGAGAAACATGGCCGCGGCGAGGGCGAGGCAGAAGCCGCCGAGCTGCAGGTTGAGCTTGCGCCGGCGGGTGAGCCAGTGGGCTGCCAGCCCCAGCAGAGTCAGTTGAAAATAAAGATTGAGGTTGTAGGGGTTGCTCTGGCCGATGAGCAGGGCGGAGATGACGCAGAACCAAAAGGGTTTGCCGCCCCACCGCAACCGCCGGCTGGCCGCCAGCAGCCACGTGCTCAGGAGCGTGAGCGGAATGGTGTAGGAGAGGGCCACCACCAGATGCGGGAGGCTGCGCCAGAGGTGATAGTAAATAAACGAGAACAGGATCGCCGCGGTGCAGGACCAGATTCGGTGATAGCGCAGGTAGCGGCACACGATATAGAAGGCCAGCGCCGAGGTGAGATGGGCCAGCAACACGCCGAAGTTGGCCGCGGCGGTCAGCCCAAACAAACGCGCGAAAATCCCGAGCACGAAAACAAAGAGCTCCTCCATGAGGGGGTAATCATCCCAGGAGGCTTGATCGGGCGCGCCCAGCCGCTCCAGGGTTTTGGGCAGGAAGGGCACAAAATCGCCCTCGCTGGCCGCTTTGATCAAGGCCATCATGGAGAGGGAGTCCGTGCCGTAGGAGGGCGACACCTTCCAATGTTCCGGCGCGAGCCGGTCATAATGCAGACCCCACACCAAAAAAACGGCCACCAGCAATCCCAACAGCCAGGCCCATTCACGGCGGATGAAGCGCATGGCCTTGTTGTGCCCGAAAATCCCGGCCAAGACAAACCAAACCTTTGCCTCCGCCGCGCGTCTGGCGTATGCTGCGCTCCCATGCGGGGGCTATGGAGCGGGGCGGTCTTGGGCTGGCTGGCCGGGCAACTTTGCGCCCAGCCGGCGCCGGAGTATTACGCCGCCGCCCAGGGCCGGGCGGGCCGCCCGCTGCGGGAGGCGCTGCATCAGATCGTCCGCGGTCACACGGCGCTGCCCTACACCAGCAGCACGCGCACCGACACCCGCGCCGCGCTGGCGGTGCTGTGGCAGCATCCGCAGGACACCAACCTGCTCTGGCTCACCTATGCGCAGCGTTACCAGGCGCTTGCCACTTATGGCACGGCCTCGGGGTGGAATCGCGAGCACCGGTGGCCCAACAGCCTGGGCCTCTTCAGCACCGAGCCGGCCTACAGCGATTTGCACAACCTCCACCCGGACGACGCCACGGTGAACAGCCTGCGGGGCAACAAGTACTACGACGAGAGCGATCCCGCCGAGGCTGACTACCGCCAGCCGGCACACTTCGAGGCGCCGCAATGTTCCAGCGACACCAACTCCTGGGCTCCGCCGCCGGAGGCGCGCGGGGACATTGCCCGCGCGCTGTTTTACATGGCCATACGCTACACGGGCGACACGCTGGGGGAGCCGGCCCTGCGGCTGACGGACGAGACCAACCGCATCGTCACCGGCAGCACGTCCATGGGCCGGCTGCGCACCCTGCTGGGGTGGCACCGCGCCGATCCGCCCGATGCGGCCGAGCGCCGGCGCAACGAGCTGATTGACCGGCTCTACCAGCACAATCGCAACCCGTTTGTGGATCATCCCGAATGGGTGGACCTTACTTTTGCCCCGGCGCCGGAGCAGCCGCCGCGCCTGGGCCTGCAGGTTGACGCGCAGCAATTTTGCCTGCGCTGGCTGGCCACCAACCAATATTGTGTGCTCGAAACCGCCCCCACGCCGGCCGGCGCGTGGGTGGCCGTGGAGGACGTCCCGTTGCTCACCAACGCCCATTTTGTGGTGTGGCGGACGAATGGGTTTTCCGCCCGGGCGCAGTTTTTCCGCCTGCGGGTGGTGGAGTGAGGTTCGCGCCGGCTGGGGCCGGGGGAGGGGTTTGCGGGCGCCGGGACTGGGTTCAGTGTTCCGCGTCCAGGGTGCGGAGGGCGCGGCTTTTTTGGAAGGCGCGGAGGGCTTTTTGGGCCTGGGCCAGCCATTGGCGGCGGTCCTGCTCCAACTGGCGCAGGGCGGCGGCGACTTCCGGTTTTTGGGCCAGGGGCCGGAGCGCCTGCATGGCGGCGACGCAGTTTTGGGCGTTGCCCAGCAGCTCCTGCAGGGCGAGCAGTTTTTTCAGGAGGGCGTCTTTTTTGCGTTCCCGCGGGGTGAGCACCATTTCCCAGAGGTAGCGGATGCGGCGCAAGTCCCGGCGCAGCTCGTGCCAGTGTTCGGTGTCGCGGGTATCCAGGGGGGTGTTGAAGGCGAGGACCTCCTGGCGGTCCTCAGCCACGGTGCGATGGAAGCGGCGGGCGAGTTTTTTGGCCACGCGGCCGGGTTTGTCATCGGTCAGGCGGGTGGGGACTTGGGCGAGGCGGGTGAGTTTGCGGCGGGCCTGCCGCCACAAGCGGGCGCGGCGTTGTTGCAACAGTTGGGTGAGGGCGGCGGGAGGGGAATGGGCCGCCAGCCATTCGAGCGTCACGTCCACATCGCGGACGGGGCCGAGGGCGTTGGTGACGCGCTGGGACCATTTGCGGAAGGCGGCCACCTTGTCCCTGCCCAGCCAGCGGTTGCCCAGGCGGAGGCCCACCCGCAGGCGACGCAGGACCACGCGGAGGCGGTGAATGGACTCGACGTCGCCGGTGCGGCGGCATTCGTGCCATTCTTTTTCCAGCTCGTCACACCAGGATTTGAGGTGTTTGCGCCAGTGTTTGTAGATGCGTTCGGCTTTCATAACCCCAGGGCAGCCCGTGGATGATGATCCCTGCCCAACCCGGCCACTTTAACCCGCAGGCCGCCGGCGGGTAAGGTGAGGAATGTGACAAATAGGTGACAGCGGGT
Source organism: Verrucomicrobiia bacterium (assembly GCA_026414565.1). Lineage (NCBI taxonomy): Bacteria > Pseudomonadati > Verrucomicrobiota > Verrucomicrobiia > Verrucomicrobiia bacterium. The sequence goes on along the minus strand of JAOAIT010000043.1, from coordinate 9,942 downwards.
TGACTCTTCGGACCCGGCTTCAGCGCAAAAAACGCTCTGCTGCGGCATCGGCAAAGCGCAGTCCCCGCGGGGTGAGGCGGAAGCTGGTGGCGTCCTGCAGGGCGTGGCCGCAACGCACCAGCGCCGCGAGGTCGGCCGCCCATTCGTGGCGCAGATCAAAGCCGGTGACGGCGGTGAACTCGGCAAAGTCCCACCCCACATTCATGCGCAGGCCGAAGCCGGCAATTTCGCCGGCGCGCTGGAGGGGGGTGAGGACATCGCGGGATTCAATGGCGCGGCGGCCGCTTTCGAGCCGCTCGCAGTAAAGGGTGGTGTTGCTCCAGTTTTTGGTGCGGACGCCGTCCACGAATTCGGCGGCGCTGGGGCCGAGGCCCAGGAAGGCGCCGCCGCGCCAGTAGTTGACGTTGTGCTGGCAGGCGTAATGGGGCAGGCGGCCGGCGGCGCCGGGCAGGTCGCGGGCGAAGTTGGAGACTTCATACTGGCGGAAGCCGGCGCGGGCGGCGGCATCGCAGAGGGCCTGGTACATGGCATCGGCCAGGTCTTCGTCCACGTCAAAGGCGCCGGCGCGCATCTGCTCGTAGAGGGGGGTGTCCTCCTCGTAGGTGACTTCGTAGCAGCTCAGGTGTTCGCTGCCCAGGGCCAGGGCTTCGCGCAGGGTGGCCTGCCACGTTTCCATGGTCTGGCCGGGGATGGCAAACATGAGGTCGAGGTTCAGGTTGGCGAAGCCCGCCCGGCGCAGGAGGTCGAAGGTTTTGAAGACCATGGCGCGGCTGTGCACGCGGCCCAGGCGGTCAAGCAAGGTTTCGTCCAGCGACTGCACGCCCAGGGAGAGGCGGTTGACGCCGTAATCGCGCCAGAGGCGGGCCTTGTCGGGGGAGACGGTGGCGGGGTTGCATTCGATGGTCCACTCGGCGGCGCCCAGGAGGTTCAGGCGCTCCAGGCAGCGGCAGATTTGGTGCCACTGGGCGAGGGTGAGGAGGGAGGGGGTGCCGCCGCCGAAGAAGATGGTGCGGGGCCGGAGGCGGGCGGCCACCAGCTCCAGCTCGCGCTCCAGGGCGCGGACGTAGCGTTGGACCTGCTCGCCGGTGCCGGGGGCGGAGTAAAAGGCGCAATACTCGCACTTGCGCGCGCAGAACGGCACGTGGACGTAAAGGTGTTGGACAACGCTGCCTGTGGTGCTCATGCCCGCAGGCAATGTAGCCCGGCGTCGCCGGCGCGCCAGTGGCAAATCAGACGGGGGCCGGCGAACGGCTCAGGGGCGAGAGCGCGGCGTCTGGCGTTGCACGTTGACGGCCTTGGGGCCTTTCTCGCCGGACACCAGTTCAAAATGCACGACCTCGCCGGCCATCAGCTCCTTGTAACCCGCGCCGAGGATGGCGGTGTGATGCACGAAGATGTCCGGCCCGTTTTCGTTCTCGATGAAACCGTACCCTTTGACGCTGTTGAACCATTTCACTTTGCCGCTGGCCATAACAAACTGCGGTGGCGGCCGCCTGGTTCCCGTCCGCCTCCGCCGGCGCGGGAGCCCTCCTGCCACCCCAAAAGCAGGAGGCCGCGTCGGGCGGGGTCGGGAATTTTTTGGGCCAATCCGGGAGCATCCTGCCAGCAAGTCCGGCAGGTGTCAAGGCGGGGCGTTATTTTTCCAGCGGCAGGCCGGCCGCCTGCCAGGCCAGCAGGCCGCCCTGGAGATTGAAGGCGCGGGGGAAGCCCATGGCCTGGAGCTTCTGGCAGGCGCGGGCGCTGCGGACGCCGGAGGCGCAATAGACGAGGTAGGTGGCCTGTTTGTCCAAGCGCGCCAGGCGCTCCTCGAAATCGGGCGCGGTGAGGTCCAGATGCACGGCGCCCTGGATGCGCCCGTTTTTGACTTCGCGCGCGGTGCGGACGTCCAGGAGCACCACCCCCGGCTCGGCGGCGCGGCGGGCGAACTCGCGGGCATTGAGTTGGGCCACCTCCGGCCCGCCGGCGGCGGACAGGAGGGCGGGCAGCAGCAGGCCCCCCATGAGGAGCCAGCGGCCCAGGTGCATGACGGAAGCGTGCGCCATGATCTGCGGCCAAGATAACCCTTCCCGCCGCCGGCGCAAGGGCGGGGTGGAGGGTGCAATGGCTTGACAGGGGCGGGGGCGTGGGTTATCAAGCAGCCAAACCGTTGCCCTGAGAAACTGGCGGGAAGCTCCGTTGAGGCTCATGCCGGTGTGTCCAGAGCGGCTGGCGAGCAGAAAGATGAAGGGCGGGCGGCCCGGCGCGGGCGCGGCCATGGGGGGCTGCGCCGGGAGAAGGCGACAGGCGGGGAATGAGCGATTTAATTTATGCACACCACGCAGACACCCTTGGAAAAATTTCAGGCGCTTTTGCGGGAGCTTTTCCAACTCGAGGCTGCCGAGCTGGATTTGGGCGCCTGCCGCAATATGGTCGCCGGAAACCTGTCCGCGCCGGTTGCTCAAATGTTTCAGGCCGCCCGCCCGCCGAGGGGGGACGCGCGGCTCAAGCCACAGGGATTTGCGGGCGTGGAGGTTCATCCATGAATCCGGCCATGGCTCTGCCCAGAGAAGTCATTGCGGAGTTTTGCCGGCGTCATCACATCCGGCGGCTGGCGGTATTTGGCTCGGCGTTGCGTGCTGATTTCCGGCCGGACAGTGATATTGATATTCTTGTGGAGTTTGAGCCGGGGCATGTTCCGGGACTGTTTGGCATGGCCCGGCTGGAGCGGGAGCTGTCGGCGGTGCTGGGCGGCCGGCGGGTGGACATGCGCACGCCGGAGGATTTGAGCCGGTATTTTCGCGGGGAAGTTTTGAACGAGGCGGAGGTGCAATATGCGCAAGGATGACACGGTGCGCCTGCGCCACATGCTGGACGCGGCGGAGGAGGCCCTGAGCTTTGCGCGTGACGCCCGGCGCAACGATTTGGAGCGGGACCGCAAGCTCACTCTGGCGCTGGTGAAAGATATCGAGATCATCGGTGAAGCGGCCTGGCAGGTATCCGAGGGAACGCGCTCTCAATGGCCGGAAATCCCGTGGCTGGATATTATTGGGATGCGCCATCGGTTGGTGCATGCCTATTTCGACATCAACCTGGATGTGCTCTGGCAAACCGTGCAACAAGACCTGCCGCCGCTCATCCAGGCTCTCCGACGGGCGCTCGGCGAAAAGTGACCATGCGGGCGGGGGAAAGCCCCGCGTATAACGGGCCAACCGCCCAGCCCGGGAGGGAGGGTGGAATGGCTTGACTGGAGCGGGGGCGGGGGCTATCAAGCAGCCAAACCGTTGCCCTGAGAAACTGGCGGGAAGCTCCGTTGCCCTCGTGGGCACCGCAGCGGTGAATCGTGGGGAGTACTTGGCCGATGAAGCGCAGAAAGCAAAACAGCCTGAAGGCAGTGAAACGTCCGATTAATCTCCATCAGCACAAGCCGGGCTGGGTTGGGCGCTTGAACGCCAGCGCTTTAGTGCTCTACATGAACTCCCTCCTCGGGGAGGAGGGTCTGACGGGCAAAGTGGAGAGGATTTGAATTGATTCGCCCCATGGCCTCAAGGGCGGCTGCAAAGTCCGGTCTATTGCCGAAAAAAGCAAAGTGAAAGATGGCAGGTGAGCTAAGTTATTATGACAAACCTTTCAACTCTTGAAACATGGCTATGGGACGCGGCCTGCGCCATCCGCGGGCCGGTGGACGCGCCCAAGTTCAAGGACTACATCCTGCCGCTGGTCTTCCTTAAGCGCCTGTCGGACGTGTTCGACGACGAAATCGCCCGCCTTTCAGCGCAATTCGGCAATGAGAAGACCGTGCACTCGCTGCTGGACCAGGAGCGGGCACGTGGAAAGGTGCAGTTGGTGCGGTTCTACGTCCCGCAAAACGCCCGTTGGGAGGCGATTCGCCGCCAGACCACCGGCGTCGGTCAGTACCTGACCGACGCGGTGCGCGCGGTCGCACGCGAAAATCCGCGGCTCTCCGGCGTGATTGACATGGTGGATTTCAACGCCACCGCGGCTGGTCAGCGCATTCTTTCTGATGAACACCTCGCCGCGCTGATCGAGGTGCTCTCGCGGCATCGCTTAGGACTGAAGGACGTGGAGCCGGACATCCTCGGCCGCGCCTACGAGTACCTGCTGCGCAAGTTTGCCGAGGATCAAGGGCAGTCTGCCGGTGAGTTCTACACCCCGCGCGAGGTTGGCATTCTGATGGCGCGCCTTCTGGAGCCAGAGCCAAGCATGACAGTCTACGACCCCGCCTGCGGCTCTGGCGGCCTGCTCATCAAGTGCCATCTGCGTCTCCTTGAGCGATGTGGGGAGCAGGAAAACGGCCGGCTGAAGCTGCCGACTGCGGTTGCCCCGTTGCGCGTCTTTGGGCAGGAGATCAACCCGGCCACCTTCGCTATGGCGCGCATGAACGCCGTCATCCACGACATTGAGGCGGACATCCGCATCGGCGATACCATGCGCCAGCCCGCTTTCAAGGACCGCGCCGGGGCCCTGCAAACCTTCGACCTGGTGGTGGCGAACCCTATGTGGAACCAGAAGTTCGCGCAGGAACTCTACGAGAACGATCCCTTCGAACGTTTCCGCTACGGCGCGCCGCCTTCCTCCTCTGCCGATTGGGGCTGGCTGCAGCATATGCTTGCTTCGCTGAATGGACGCGGGCGCATGGCTGTGGTGCTCGATACCGGCGCGGTCAGCCGTGGCAGCGGCAACCAAGGCTCCAACCGCGAGCGCGACATCCGCAAGGCGTTTGTGGAAGCCGACCTCATCGAGGCGGTGGTCTTGTTACCGGAAAACCTGTTTTACAACACCACCGCACCCGGCGTGATCATCGTCATCAATCGCCAGAAGCGCCGATCCGGCGAAATTTTGCTCATCAACGCCAGCCAGCTCTATGCCAAAGGCCGGCCAAAGAACTACCTGGCGGACGAGCACATTGAAGCCATCGCCGGCATCTACCGCGGCTGGGAGCCACGCCCGGGCCTGTCGGCCGTCATCACCAGGGAGGAGGCCGCGCGCAACGACTACAACCTCTCGCCCAGCCGCTACGTGAGCACCAACGGCCGCGAAGAGGTGCTGCCGCTGGAGGAAGCCGTGGTGCAGTTGGAAGAAGCCGAAGAAGAACGCGCTGAAGCTGAACGCGCGTTGCGCGAGGTACTGCTTCAGCTCGGACTTAGGCCAACAGAGAAAGTGATATGAAGATCAGTATTTCTCTCCCAGAGGCGGAATTGAAGCATTTCTGCCGCCGCTATCGGGTGCGGCAGTTGTCCCTGTTTGGTTCGGCGTTGCGCGAAGATTTCGGTCCGCACAGCGACATAGATGTGCTGGTTGAGTTTGAGCCTGACGCCGCGGTGGGATTCCTCACGCTTGCCCGGATGGCGCGCGAGCTTTCTGCGCTTTTTGGCCGGACGGTGGACCTGGTGCCGCGCAGCGGCCTCAAGCCCGCCGTTCGGGAAGCCGTGCTGCGCGAGGAACGGGTGATCTATGCGGCCTGAGCGCCTTTATTTGCACGACATCATCGAGGCTGCCGACGCCATCGCCCGCTTTGTGCGCGGCGTGAGTGAGGTCGAGTTCATGCAGGATGAGCTGCGGCAAAGCGCGGTGTTGCAGAAACTCACGGTCATCGGCGAAGCGGCTGCGCTTACCCAAGGCGTTCACCGAGCGACATGCCGGAATCCCCTGGCCCGACATCGTCGCCTTCCGCAACATTGCCGTGCACGAATATTTCGCCGTGGACTGGCGCATCCTGTGGGTAACGGCTACGCAGGAGGTGCCGCTGCTGCGAAGCCAGATTGCGCGCCTTTTGGAGGAGATGGGCCATGAGCCATGAACCGAACACCCTGCCCGACGGCTATCGCATGACCGACCTCGGCCCATTGCCAGAGGAGTGGAAGGTGGTGTGGTTGGGAGAGGTAGTGGAGGCGATCGACAGCGGAGACTGGGGCGACGACTCGATGACAGGAGATGGAATGTCGCCATCTCGCGTGCTGCGAGGCACCGATTTCGCCAGGGCCGATAGAGGCGATCTCTCGTCAACACCAATTCGGTTCTTAAAGGCGAGGAGCTTAGCGAAACGCACAGTTGCTGAGGGAGATATCCTCGTTGAGCTATCTGGCGGAAGCGAAGACCAACCCTCCGGTCGCGCCCTTTACGTTTCCAAGCAGATTTTAGGCAACCAGCTTTTGCCAATTTCATTTAGCAACTTTGTGAAGCGTTTGAGGGTAGGCAAGCACTGTGAGTCTGCATTTTTCGCTTGGCATTGGAAGTTTCTCTACCAGCAGGGCAAGACAAGAGCATATGAGAAGAGAACCACTGGTATCAGGAATTTCAAGCTGTCTGATTTTCTTGCCAACCAGTTTATCCCCCTCCCACCTCTCCCCGAGCAGCGGGCGATTGCGCACGTGCTGCGGACGGTGCAAGCCGCCAAGGAGGCGGGCGAGCGCGTCGTGGCGGCGTTGCGCGCGCTGAAGAAGAGCCTGATGCGGCATCTGTTCACCTACGGACCCGTACCGCTCGATGCCGCCGAACGCGTGCCGCTCCGGGAGACCGAACTCGGCCCCATCCCCGCCCACTGGCAGGTGGTGCGGTTGGGGGAGGTCTTTGGAATCCAGCAAGGCAAATCGCTATCACCAAAGTCGCGTGCCGGCTCGAGGAAGCGCCCGTTCTTACGCACTGCTAATGTGTTCTGGGGACGAATAGACTTAACCTCACTAGATGAAATGCACTTTGAGGAGGCAGAAGAGAAACGACTCGCCCTAAAACCAGGTGATTTGCTGGTTTGTGAAGGCGGTGATATTGGCCGAACTGCCATGTGGGAAGGACAGCTTCCGATTTGCTTATACCAAAACCACCTCCACCGATTACGAACTAACCGGCAGGATGCCTTTCCTTTGTTCTACATGTATTGGATGCAAAACGCTTGGACACTTTTGGGGCTATATGGTGGTTCAGGTAACAAAACAACGATTCCAAACTTATCTCAGTCGAGATTGTGTTCTTTTCCCATCCCCCTCCCACCCTTGGATGAACAGCGCGACATCGCGCGCATGCTGCAGGCGGTGGATCGGCGCATCCAGGCGGAAGAGGCGCACGTGCGCGCGCTGGAGGCGCTCTTCCGCACGCTCCTGCACGAACTAATGACCGCTCAACGCCGGCTACCGGCTGAGTTTATTGCCAAGGTTGCCAGCAATGGCGATCAAACGCTGCGCGCAGCACCCCCCCTCGTAGCGGAGCGTTCGTTATGAGCATCTCCTCCGAACGCTGCACCGTCCAGAACCCGCTCATCTGTTATGCCATCGAAGCCGGCTGGGAATATTTACCCGCCGAGGAAGCCTTGCGGCTGCGCAGCGGTGAGGATAAGCCCTTCCTGCACGCGGTGCTGGTGGAGCAACTCCAGCGCCTCAACCCCGGCGTGGTGACCACCGCAGCCAAGGCAGAAGAGATCGTCCGGCGTTTGCTCTCGGTGCGTGCCGATATCGAGGGCAATCGCGAGGCGTGGGAATACCTGAAGGGGCTGAAGACGGTCTTTGTCGAAGCCGAACGCCGCGAGCGCAACCTGCGCCTGCTCGACCCTGACCATCCTGAGAGCAACCGCTTCCACGTCACGGATGAGTTTGCCTTTCAGAGCGCCGCGCGGCGCATTCGCGCCGATGTCGTTTTCCTGGTCAACGGGATACCGGTCATTGTCGTCGAGACCAAGGCAGCGACCCGCCTGGAAGGCGTCGCCGAGGCGCTGGACCAGATCCGTCGCTACCACGCTGAAGCGCCAGACCTGATGGCGCAGGCACAGCTGTTTGCCCTCACCCACCTGGTGGAGTTCTTCTACGGCGCCACCTGGTCCCTCTCGCGCAAGACCCTGTTCAACTGGCGGGGGGAGGCCGGCGCGGCCGACTTCGAGGCCCTCGTCAAGTCCTTCGTTGCGCCGCGCGGCGTCCTGCGCGTCCTGACCGATAACATTCTCTTCGCGCGCAAGGACGGCGAGCTGACCAAGGTCGTGCTGCGGCCCCATCAGATGCGCGCCACCGAGCAGGTGCTGGAGCGTGCGCGTGACCCGCAAAAACGCCGCGGATTGATCTGGCACACGCAGGGCTCGGGCAAACCCTACCCCATGCTCACCATCGCCCGCCGATTGCTGGAGGACCCTCGCTTTGAGAACCCCACGGTGTTGCTCATCGTGGACCGCAACGAGCTGGAGCAGCAGCTCTTCCAGAACCTGGAGGCGATCGGCTTCGGCCGCGTGCACCTGGCCCTCTCCAAGCGCCACCTGCGCGAGCTACTCGCCGCCGACACGCGCGGCTTGATCGTCTCGATGATCCACAAGTTCGACAACATGCCCGCGAACCTGTGCACACGGCACAACGTGTTTGTGCTGGTCGACGAGGCGCACCGCTCCACCGGCAGCGACCTGGGTAACTACCTCATGGGTGCCTTGCCCAATGCGACGTTTGTCGGCTTCACCGGTACGCCGATTGACCGCACGGCGCATGGCAAGGGTACTTTCAAGACCTTCGGCGCCGATGACCCGCAGGGCTATCTCGACAAGTACTCCATCCGCGAATCCATCGAAGACGGCACTACAGTCCCACTGCACTATCAGCTCGCCCCTAACAACCTGCTGGCCGACCGCCAGGCGATGGAGCAGGAGTTTTGGGCGGCGGCGGAGCTGGAGGGCGTGGCGGACATCGAGGAGATCAGCCGCGTCCTGGATCGCGCGGTGACGCTCGTGAACATGCTGAAAAACCCCGCGCGCGTGGACAAGATTGCCGCGTTCGTGGCCGAGCATTTCCGTCAAACCGTGCAGCCGATGGGCTACAAAGCGTTTCTCGTCGCCGCCGACCGCGAAGCCTGTGCCTTTTACAAGGAAGCGTTGGATCGTTACCTACCGGCCGAATGGAGCGGTGTCATCATCAGTGCCGGGCACAATGATCGCCCTCATCTCAAGCGCCATCATCTAAGCGAAGATGAGGAGCGCCGCCTGCGCCAGGCTTTCCGCAAGCCCGGCGAGAACCCGCAGATATTCATCGTGACCGAAAAACTCCTAACGGGTTACGACGCGCCCATTCTCTACTGCATGTACCTGGACAAGCCCATGCGCGACCATGTGTTGCTCCAGGCCATTGCGCGCGTGAACCGTCCCTATGAAAGCGAAGACGGCCAGCGCAAGACCACCGGCCTGATTGTGGACTTCGTGGGTGTGTTTGAGAACCTGGAGCGGGCGCTGGCCTTCGACTCGCAGGACGTCAGAGGCGTGGTGGAGGGGATTGACGTGCTGCAAAAGCGCTTCGAGCAGCTCATGGATAAAGGCCGAAGCTCATATCTTCCGATTATGGCCGGCAAGGATGGCGACAAAGCGGCCGAGGCAGCGCTCGAGCACTTCCGCGATAGGAACTCGCGCGAGGCATTCTATCGCTTTTTCCGCGAGCTGGAAGAGGTCTACGAGATCCTCTCGCCCGACCCGTTTTTGCGCCCGTATCTGGACGACTACCAGCGCCTGGCGGAGATGTATCGCCTGGTGCGCGCCAGCTACGAGCCGCACATTCCCGTAGATAAATGCTTCCTGCGCAAGACGGCGACGATCGTGCAGCAGCACACTCACACGAGCCTCGTGCGCGAGCCGAGCGCGACCTACGAGATCGGAGCAGCAGCGCTGGTGGCGCTGCTCAAGACTGAGCAACCCGACACCGTCAAGGTCTTTAACTTGCTCAAAGAACTGCATCGCCTTGTGGAAAAGGACAGCCGCGTCGCACCCTATTTGCTTTCCATCGGCGAGCGTGCCGATGAGATCCGCCGTCGCTTCGAGGAACGGCAGATCGAGTCGCAGGAGGCGCTGCGCGAATTGAACGAGTTGGTGCAGCAACTGCGGAATGCCGAGGAGGAACGTCGCAACATGGGCGATTTGACCCATCGCCCCTACGCGACGCAGGCCTTCGCTGTGGAATGGTGGTTGCGCATGCGCGAGGTCGCTCCCGAAAGTGC
>JAOAIT010000042.1 GCA_026414565.1 Verrucomicrobiia bacterium | reverse complement strand
GGGGCAGGCGTTACATGCAAGGCATGAGAATCCTCATGTGGTGCGCGGTGCTGGCGGGTCTGCTCGTGGCCGGGGGGGCGGGCGGGGCCGGCAAACCCAACCTGGTGTTTATTTTGTGCGATGGTCTGGGGGATGGGGATGGGAGCTGCTACCATCCGCAGGGTAAAATCAAGACGCCGCACATGGACCGGCTGGCGGCCGAGGGGCTGCGGTTCACCGACGCGCACACCACGTCCTCGGTGTGCACGCCCACGCGCTACAGTCTGTTGACGGGGCGGTATGCGTGGCGCACGCGGCTGCAGACGGGGGTGCTGGGGGGTCTTTCGCCTTCGCTGATTGAGCCGGGGCGGCTGACGGTGGGGGAGCTGCTGCAGCGGCAGGGATATCAGACGGCGGTGGTGGGGAAGTGGCATTTGGGGCTGGACTGGGTGCGGGTGCCGGGCCGACCGGCGCCGCCGGCCAACGGGATTGAGACGGCCGAGCATCATGGGAGTGTGGATTATCTGCTGCCGATCGCGCGGGGGCCGTTGCAGGCGGGATTTCATGAATTCTTTGGCATTGCAGGCTCGCTGGACATGGTGCCGTACACGTTCATTTTGAATGACCGGGTGATTTCGGCGCCGACGGTGAACAAGCGTTTTCCGATGATGCCGGGCCGGACCAATGCGTTCACGCGGCTGGGGCCGGGGGCGCCGGAGTTTCGGGCGGATCAGGTGCTGCCGGAGCTTACGCGGCATGCGGTGGCGTGGATTGGGCAGCAGGCGGAGGCGGCGCGGGCGGGGCGGCCGTTTTTCCTGTATCTGGCGCTGGCGTCGCCGCATACGCCGATTGTGCCCACCAAGCCGTGGCAGGGGCGGAGCGGGTTGAATCCGTATGCGGATTTTGTGCTGCAAACGGATGACGCGGTGGGGCAGGTGCTGGCGGCGCTGGACCGGCACGGGCTGGCCACCAACACGCTGGTGATCTTGACCAGTGACAACGGCTGCGCGCCGCAGGCGGACGTGAAGGCGCTGCGGGAGGCCGGGCACGAGCCGAGCGGGCCGTGGCGCGGGTACAAGGCGGACATTTGGGAGGGGGGGCATCGGGTGCCGTTTATCGTGCGGTGGCCGGGGGTGACGCCGGCGGGCGCGACGACGGGGGAGCTGGTGAGCCTGGTGGATTTTTTGGCGACGTGCGCCGAGCTGCTGGGGGTGAGCCTGCCGCCAAAGGCGGGCGAGGACAGCCTCAGTTTTCTGCCGGTGTTGCGGGGGGAAAAGGGGCGGCGTGACACTTTGGTGTGCCATTCCATCAACGGCAAGTTTGCCCTGCGGGAGCGGCAGTGGAAATTATGCCTGACGCCCGGCAGCGGGGGTTGGTCGGAGCCGCGGGATGAGGCGGCGCGGCAGCAGGGGTTGCCGGAGGTGCAGCTTTATGATTTGGCGGGGGATCCGGGGGAGACGCGGAATCTCTGGCGGGAGCATCCGGAGGTGGTGGAGCGCCTGACGCGGCGGCTGGAGCAGGTGGTGCAGGAGGGGCGCAGCACGCCGGGGCCGCGTCAGGCCAACGCGGTGCCGGTGGATATATGGAAACGCCCGGCCAAACCGGCCGGCGCGCCCAAGGTGGAGCCGAGGCCGGCGGCGGCGCCGGCTAGCGGGTCACCCACTGGCGGTGCTGGGTGAAGATTTTGCGCAGGGCCAGGCTGGTGGCGTCCTGGAGGGCCTGCAGCTCGGCGTAGATTTTGGCGCGGGCGGGGTCGGGCTCGGTGGTTTCGGCGCGGTTGAGGGCGACGAAATGGTCGGTGATTTCGTGGATGGCGACTTTTTCGCCGGCCTGGAGGCGCCAGCACCAGAGGGCCTGGAGGGCGGCGCCGTAGGCGGCGCCTTCGCCGACCTTGAGGGTGACGACTTCGGCGTTGAAGATGTCGGCCATGATCTGGCGCCAGAGTTTGGATTTGGCGCCGCCGCCGGTGGCGCGGATTTGGGCGGGTTTGACGCCCAGGCCGGCCAGGCGGCGGAGGCCGTAGTTCATGCCGAGGGTGACGCCTTCCATGGCGGAGCGGGCGAAGTGGGCGGCGGTGAAGGTGCGCGGGGTGACGCCGAGCCAGACGCCGGTGCCGTCGGGCACGTTGGGGGTGCGCTCGCCTTCGAGGTAGGGGAGGAGGATGAGGCCGTCACAGCCCGGGGGGGCCTTGGCGGCGGTTTTTTCGAAGGTGGCGTGGTCCATTTGGAAGTCGCGGCGGACCATTTCGGTGGCGACGGTGACGTTCATGGTACAGAGGAGGGGGAGCCAGCGGTTGGTGGAATCGCAGAAGGCGGCGATTTCGCCCTGGGGGTCCACGACGGGTTTATCGGCGCAGGCGTAGATGGTGCCGCTGGTGCCGAAGCTGGCGGTGATGACGCCGGGGCGGGTGTTGCCGGTGCCGATGGCGCCCATCATGTTGTCGCCGCCGCCGGCGCTGACGAGGGTGCCTTCGTGGAGGCCGAGGGCGCGGGCGGTGGCGGCGCAGAGAAGACCGGCGGGCTGGTCACTGGGGATGAGGGGGGGCAGTTTTTGGGCGAGGGCGGGGTCAATGGCTTTGAGGACGGGGGCGCACCACTGGCGTTTGCGGACGTCGAGGAGGGCGGTGCCGGAGGCGTCGCCGTATTCCATGACGGCGCGGCCGGTGAGCCAGAAATTGAGATAATCGTGGGGCAGGAGGACGGTGGCCAGGCGGGCGTAGTTTTGGGGTTCGTGTTTTTTGAGCCAGAGGATTTTGGAGGCGGTGAAGCCGGGGAGGACGGCGTTGCCGAGGGCTTTGATGGTGGCTTTGAGGCCGCCGACCTGGGCCATGATTTCCTCACATTCGGCGGCGGTGGAGGTGTCGCACCAGAGCTTGGCGGGGCGGATGACTTCGCCGTTTTTGTCGAGCGGCACGAAGCCGTGCTGCTGGCCGCTGACGCCGATGGCCTTGACTTCGGCGGGGGGGGCGCGGGCGGCCTTGAGGGCGGCTTTGAGGGCTTTGGCGGTGGCGTCGCGCCAGGTGTGGGGGTGCTGCTCCTTGGCGCCGGGGGGGAGGTTGGGGAGGAGGTCATACGCCTCGGAGGCGCTGCCGAGGACTTTGCCGTTTTTGGCGTCCACGACGAGGACCTTGGTGGATTGGGTGCCGCTATCTATGCCGATGACCAGAGTGCGCATAAGTTTGAGCTGCAGGTATTGTTTTTTGCCGAGGATGACGCAAAGGCGCCCGGCGGCGCAATGGGAAAGTGCGCGGGGGCGGCCTCCGGCCGGTGGGGCGGCGGGCCGGGGGCCTAATCGCCCAGGAGGCGTTTGAGGCTGGCGCGGGCGGCGTCTTCGCGGGCGTTGGCGCCGCGGCCGCGCCATTCGCGGCGGGCGAAGTCAAAGTACTCGCAGAAGTTGGCGAGGTGTTTTTCCTGGACGAGGTCGGCGCGTTTTTCGCGGCATTGCTCGGCCGCCTTGGGGTCGTAGTGGACGCAGTTGAGGCAGACCTTGAGGTCGGCGCCGCATTGATGGCAGGTTTCGGTGCGGCCGGGGTTGCCGCGGAGGGGGTATTCCCAGCCGCAGTTGAAGCAATGTCGGGTGAGGGCCATGGGGCGTCAGGAGAGGTGGGTGAAGATGTCGCGGTAAAACTCGGGGTGACTTTCCCAGGTTTGGGCGGTGATGATTTTCTTTTCGCGGTCCACGACGCTCTGGCGGTTGAGCCAGCGGGCGCCGGCGAGCTCGGCTTCGTTGCGGACGTTGCAGTAACAGGTGAGCTCGCGGCCGTGGACGAGGCCGGCGGCGACGAGGATTTGGACGCCGTGGCAGATGGCCAGGAGCCAGCGGCCCTGCTGGTGGAGGGTGCGGACGATTTTGATGAGGCGGGCGTCGTGGCGCAGAAACTCGGGCGCCCGCCCGCCGATGAGCAGGGCGGCGTGGTACTGGGCGGGTTTGACGTCTTTGAGGGCCAGGTCGGCCTGGATGAGGTAGCCCGGTTTTTCGATGTAGGTGTTCCAGCCCGGGGCAAAATCGTGGATGACGGTGTTGAGGAGCTTTTTCTGGGTGGCGGCGATGACGGGCGTCCAGCCCGCTTCGAGGAAGCGATGGCGGGCGTAGTAGATTTCCTGGGACTCGCCGGCGTCGTCGGTGACGATGAGGATGCGTTTGCTCATATATCGTGTGGTTTGCGCGGGAGGGAGTGTAGGCGGTGGGGGGACAAAAGCAATCCGGAAGCGCGGCGGCGGTGGCGGCAGGGGCGGTGGCGGGGCCGCCTGGGCGATTGCGCGGGGCGGTGGGGCGTGGCAGAGTAGGGGCGGCCATGAATTCCCCTCGGGCGATGGTGATAGTGTCTGGCGGCCAGACGGGCGCGGATCGGGCGGCGCTGGATTTTGCGCTGCGCCACGGATTTCCGCATCGGGGCTGGTGTCCGGCGGGCCGGCTGGCGGAGGATGGGCGGCTGGAGGATTGTTACCGGCTGCAGGAGACGCCGTCGCCGGCGTATGCGCAGCGGACGGAGTGGAATGTGCGGGATTCGGACGGGACGGTGATTTTCACGTGTCATGCGGAGTTGAGCGGGGGGACGTTGTTCACGTGGGAATGTGCGCGGAAGCTGGGGCGGCCGGTGCTGGTGTTGGTGGCGGGGCAAACGCCGTCGCCGGCGCGGGCGTTGCGGGCGTTTTTGCGGCGGCATCGCATCCGGGTGTTGAATGTGGCGGGGCCGCGGGCCTCGTTTGCGCCGGGGATTGGGGCGTTTGTGGAGGCGGTGCTGAGCGAGGCGCTGCTGCCCCGGCGGAAGGCGGGATTGCCGCCGTCAGCGGCGCGGCAGTGAAGGGGCCGGGAGAGGAGGGGCGGAGGGGGCCTGGTTATTCGCCGGAGACGCCGCCGCCGGCGGGCGGGACGCCGATGTTGCGCCAGCTTTCGGTGACGGCCCACATATTGATGGGGGCGACGGTGGTGCCGTAGCGCATGAAGCGGGCGCTGCCGTCGGCGAAGATGTAGTTGGCGCCGCCGGAGGTTTCGGAGCGGCGGTTGGCGTTGTTGTGTTTGTTTTGGTCGAGCTGGGTGATGTCCTCGTAAGTTTCGTAATCAAAATACCAGTGGCGGGATTCGAGCTCGCGCTCGCCGAAGACGGCGGTGGCGGTGGTGTCGCGGATGGCGGATTCCGGGACGCCGACTTCGTTGGTCATGGCGATGCGGCGCCAGTTGCGGAGCTCGCCGCCGCTGAGGCCCTGGCGGGTGAAATATTCGAGGTACCAGTCATTGAAGGAGTTATAGATGTAGCTGCGGGGGGCGAAGTCGGCCGGGTACAAGCCGTTGAGCCAGGCGGGGGGGCTCAGGGGCGGGGGCGGTTCGCCTTCGGAGGGGCAGCGGAGGACATTCAAATTTTGATAGGTGGGCTGGAGGCGGTGCGGCCAGCGGGGATGCTGGATGTCGTTGGGGACGGGATGGGCGCGGGGGAGGAGGCGGCCTTCGTTGTCGTCAATGTAAAGTTTCAGGGCCATGCCGAGCTGGCGGAGGTTGTTGAGGCATTGGATGCGCTTGCCGGCTTCCTTGGCGGAGGCGAGGGCGGGCAGCAGCATGCCGGCCAGGAGGGCGATGATGGCGATGACCACCAGCAGCTCAATCAGGGTGAAGGCCTGGTGTCGCTGCCGGCAGCGGGTGGCGGATGTGTCGGCCATACAATTCATCTGACTTACCAGACGCTGCGGGTATTCAGGATGTTACAGGCAAGTGGGGGGGTGGGGGGCACTGGCCGGTTGGCTTGCGGGGCGGGATGGGGTATATCAGGGGGGTGATGTTGGGCAAGAGCATCGGTGCCGCCGTGGGCGGCGGCGCATGAAATATCGGTGGCACATCGCGCCGGCGGAGCCGCTGTGGGTGGAGCGGCTGACGCGGGAGCTGGGGGTGGCGCCGCTGGTGGCGCAGTGTTTGATCAATCGCGGGCAGGGGGAGCCGGCGCGGGCGGCGCGGTTTTTGCAGCCGCGGCTGAGCCAATTGCAGGATCCGCTGCTCATTCCCGGCATGGGGGAGGCGGTGAGCCGGCTGTGGGCGGCGCGGGAGCAGGGGGAGCTGGTGGTGATTTTTGGGGATTATGATGTGGACGGGGTATCAGCCACGGCGTTGTTGCAGCTTTTTCTGAGCCGTCACGGGTGGACGGTGCGGACGTACCTGCCGCATCGGCTGGAGGAGGGGTATGGGTTGACGGCGGAGGCGGTGCGCAACTGTCTGGCGCAGCATCCGAGCCGTTTGGTGCTGGCGGTGGACTGCGGGACGACGGCGGTGGAGATCATCGCCGGGCTGCGTGAGGAAGGGGTGGAGGTGATCGTACTGGATCATCATCAGGGGGGCGGGGCCCGGCCGCCGGCGGTGGCGCTGGTGAATCCGTGGTGCGGGGCGGCGTCCGGGGCGGGGGGGGAGGGGGCGGATTTTACGGAGCTGTGCTCGGTGGGGCTGGCCTTCAAACTGGCGCATGCGCTGACCCGGGAGGGCCGCCGCCAGCAGGTGGCCGAGTTCATGGGCACGGATTTGCGGCCGTATCTGGATTTGGTGGCGCTGGGGACGGTGGCGGATCTGGTGCCGCTGGTGGGGGAGAACCGCATCTTGGTGGCGGCGGGGCTGAAACATCTGGATGCCACGCGCCGGGCCGGGCTGCAGGCGTTGAAAACGGTGGCGCAGGTGAAGGAGCCGGTGCGGGTGCGGGACATTGGCTTTGTGCTGGGGCCGCGGGTCAACGCCGCCGGGCGGCTGGAGTCGGCGGAGGAGGCGCTGCGGCTGCTGCTGGCCGAGACGCTGGAGGAGGCCGAGCCGCTGGCGGCGAGTTTGGACCGCCGCAACCGGGAGCGGCAGAGCCTGGAGAAGCAGATGCTGGGCACGTTGCTGGAGAAGCTGCAAGCCACCTTTCAGCCGGAGCAGGACTATGTGATTGTTGCGGGTCATCCCGATTATCATATTGGGGTGGTGGGCATCGTGGCGGCGCGGGTGCTGCAAACGTTTTATCGGCCCACCATTATTTTGGGGGGCGACGGCCCGTTGTTGCGAGGCTCGGGGCGGAGCATTGAGGGGTTTGATCTGGCGGCGGCGCTGCAGGAGTGCCACGATTTGCTGGAGCGGCACGGGGGGCACAAGATGGCGGCGGGGGTATCGCTGCGGCCGGAGAATCTGGAGGCGTTTCGGGCGCGGTTGAATGAGGTGGCGCGGCGGCAGCTTCGGGCGGAGCAGTTGCAGCCGCCCCTGCGGCTGGATGCGGTGGCGGGGCTGGGGGAATTGACGGTGGAGCTGGTGGGGGCGCTGGAGCGGCTGGGGCCGTTTGGCCAGCAGAATCCGCCGGTGCAGCTTTGCGTGACGGGGCTCAGCAATCAACGGGCGCCGGCGCGGATGGGCAGCGCACAGCAGCACTTGAAGTTGTGGGTCACGGATGGCCGGTTCACGGGGGAGGCGGTGTGGTGGAATGGGGCGGAGAAGGCGTGGCCGGTGGGGACGTTTGAGCTGGCGGTGTGGCCGCAGCTCAACCGATACAACGGCCACACCAGCGTGCAACTGACGGTGCTGGACTGGCGGCCGGCTTAAACGACGCGCGCCCGGCGGCGGCCTTTGACGATCTCGCCGATGAGCCAGGCCCGTTGTTGGCGGCGGTGGAGGAAGCGGAGGACGGCATCGGCTTTTTGGGCGGCGACGATGGCCACCATGCCCACGCCCATGTTGAAGACCTGATACATTTCCTCGTCGGGGACGCGGCCGGCCTCGGCGAGGAGGCGGAAGATGGGGAGGATGTCCCAGGTGCCTTTGCGGATTACCGCATCGCAGGAGGGCGGGAGGACGCGGGGGAGGTTGTCCACGAAACCGCCGCCGGTGATGTGAGCGAGCGCCTTGAGGGCGCGGGGCTGGCCGGGGCGGTTGAAGTGCTTGAGGAGGGCCTGGACGAGCGGGCCGTAGCTGAGGTGCACTTTCAACAGCTCCTCGCCGATGGTGTTGCGCAGCTCCTGGACGTAGCTGGTGGGTTTAAGGCGCATCTGGTCGAAGAAAATTTTGCGGGCCAGGGAGTAGCCGTTGGTGTGGAGGCCGCTGGAGGCCAGGCCGATGAGGGCGTCGCCCGGCTTGACGGTGCGGCCGTCGAGGATGGCCGCCTTTTCCACGACGCCCACGATGGTGCCGCTGACATCGTATTCGCCGGGCTGGTAGAAGCCGGGCATCTGGGCGGTTTCGCCGCCGATGAGGGCGCAGCGGTTTTGGGCGCAGGCGAGGGCAAAGCCCTTGATGATCTCGGTGAAGACGCGGGGTTCGAGGGCGCCGGTGCCGAGGTAATCGAGGAAGAACAACGGCTCGGCGCCGAGGACGGCGATGTCATTGACGCAGTGATTGACGAGGTCCTGGCCGATGGTGTCGTGGCGGTCGAGGGCGAAGGCGATTTTGAGCTTGGTGCCCACGCCGTCCACGCTGGAGACGAGGACCGGCTGGCGGTATTTGCGGGTGTCGAGCGCAAAGAGGCCGCCAAAGCCGCCCACCTTGCCCAGCACTTCGCGGCGGTGGGTGGCCGCGAGCAATTGGGGCAGGCCGGCTTTGACGCGGTTGCCCAGGTCAATGTCCACGCCGGCCGCCGCATACGCTTTTTGTTTCATGCGCCGGTTATGTTGGGGGAATGCGGGGAGGGGTCAACTACATTTGCGGCGGGTGCCGGGGGCGGGGTGGCGATTTGCCCGCTCCCGGAGCAGTCCCGGAGGGCGAGGGGGGTGTCAGGCTGGGGGCGTGATGAAGGCCACGGTCAGGCAGGCAGGCGGGGGCGGGCGGGAAAGCGTTGCGCCGGATTTGGAATCCGAATTTGGCGGCCGCCTCGTCACCTTGAGCACGGGGCAGGCGGGGTTGCGCAGCGCGCTGGCGGTGCGTGCGCGGCCGGCGGCCCCGGAGGCGGAGGCGGGGGGTCCGGAGCTGCCGCTGATGGATTTTCTGGCGAGTGATGCGACGCTGGATCGGGCGGGGGAGGTGGTGGCGCCCGAGGGCTGGCGGCTGGAGAACTACCGGCGCAATCCCGTTTTTCAAAATGCCCACCACTACGACAACATTCTTTTCACGCTGGGCCGGGCCACAGCGGTGGAGGTGCGGGGGGGGCATCTGTGGCTGCGGGTGCAGTTTGCCACGCACATCAATCCGCTGGCGCGGATGGCGTATGAGCTGTACCGGGGCGGTTTTTTGCGCGCCGTCAGTGTGGGATTCATCCCGTTGCGGTGGGAGAACGGCACGGAGCGCACGGCGTGGCGGCGGCGTTTTCTGGAGCAGGAGCTGCTGGAGGTCAGCGCCGTGCCGGTGCCGGCCAACCCCAATGCCCTGGCCCTGGCCGTGAAGGCGGGGGCGCTGGGGCGCGCCGAGGTGCAGGCGGTGGAGGAGCTGCTGCAGTTGACGCGGCAGGCCCTGCCCGGCGGGGGCGCCGGGGCGGAGCCGTGGCTGCGACTGGCGGCGGCGACGGCGCGATTGTTGGGGGCCGGGTGAACTTTGTGGGCAGTACAGCTTCAACCTCAACCTCAAAAACCCTGAGAATCCATGGAACAAAAACAACTCGATGAACTGACGGCGACGCTGGGCGACATTCATGCCGGGGTCAGCCGTGTGCGGGAGCATCTGCAAATGCATGACCAGCAGTTGGAGGCGTTGCGGGGGGACTTTGACCGGCTGCGCCGGCTGCAGGGCGGGCCGGTGCCCGCCGCGGCCGCCGCGGGGCGGGTGAGCGAGGCGTGTGCGCGGCATCTGGCGGCGGTGGTGATTGCGGGCGCGCTCAAGAGCGGGCGGCTGGACGCGCTGCCCAGCAGCCCGCGGGAGAATCTGGCCGGGCTGTGCCGGGAGGTGCTGGGGGCGGAATACAAGGCGGCGCTGACGGCGACGGACATACCGCTGCCCACGCAATTTTCCGGGGAGATCGTGGAGCTGGTGGCGCAGTACGGGGCGGCGCGGCGATACGGGACGGTGTTTCCGCTGGGGGCGGGGGTGGTGAAGCTGCCGCGGCTGAAGACGGATCCGGTGTTTGGGTTGATTGCGATGAGCGCCGGGGTGCCGGAGAAGTCGCCGCAGCTCGAGCTGGTGACGCTGTCGGCGTCGAAGTGGGGCGGGTTGATCCGGCTGCCGGCGGAGATCGAGGCGGACAGCGTGGTGGCGATGGGGCAGTTTCTGGCGCGGTATGCGGCGCGGCAACTGGCGCGGATTGAGGATGTGGTGTTTTTCACGGCGGACGGGACGGGGACGTATGACGGGCTGCAGGGGCTGACGAAGTCCACGCTGACCAACGGGATGGTGAGCCAGATGGCGGCCACCAAGACGCGGTACTCCGATTCCACGCTGGGCAACTGGCGGGCGTTGCGGGCGGTGCCGGATGCCGCGGTGCTGGGGGGCGCGGCGTATTACTGTCATCCCTCGTTTGAGCAGCACCTGGCGGGTTTCAACACCAGCGGGGATCGCCCCTACAACGCCCATGCGGCGCAGGGCGCCACGCTGGACGGTTTTCCGGTGCGGTGGGTGGACACGCTGCCGCCCTACAGCACTGCGGCCAATGCCGCCAAGGTGTTTGCGCTGTTTGGCGATCTTTCCTACCAGTACCTGGCGGTGCGCGGGGGGGTGAACATTGCGGCCAGTGTGGAGGCGGCCTTCAGCACGGATGAAATTTTGGTGCGCGCGCTCGAGCGTTTCACCATCGGGCTGATGGCCACGGGCGCGGTGGCCGGCCTGCAAACCGCAGCTTCTTAAGCAAGGTTCACCCCTTCCTTCCCGACTCCCACCCCACCCCACCCACCCACCCCGGCCGTCCGTTATCCCTTCGCGGGCGGCCGGGGCTTCCCCCCCAAACGCGACAGGCTTTATTATGCGCCATCTCATCCTGCTGTTGATCACTGTGGCGTCCGCCCCGGCGGCGCTGGTGACGGGGAACATCAAGGATACGGCGTTGAACCCCGCCGCCACGAACCTGACTTTCACGCCGTTGTCCACGCCGATGGCGGATGCGCCCACGATCATTTTCAGCGCGGTGCAAACCGTGCAGACGGACGCGCAGGGGCAGTTTGCGGTGACGCTGGCGCCGGGGGATTACAAGGTGACCATCGGGGGCAACGCGGCCGATGCGTTTCTCATTTCGGTGCCGCCCGGGCCGGCCACCAATGCGTGGACGGATCTGGCCACGGGGGCGTTGATTTATCGTTATCCCTACTCGCCGGCGTACGTGGACCGCATCATTGCAGTGGCCAAGGGGGACTTGTACGTATTCGACGGCGCGCAGGTGGTGCGCCTGCCGGCGGGCGCGGGGGGGGAGTTTTTGTCGGCTGATGCGTCGGCTGCGGCGGGTTTGCGCTGGCGGCTGCCGCCGCAGGCGTGGCGGCAGGCGGTGATGGCCGAGCTGATCACCCCCACCAACACCAATGCCATCATTCCGGTGGATGACACGCCGCCGCTGGCGAGCGAGGGGCTGCAGGTGGTGAGCGCCACCCTGACCCCGCGCACGGCGGCGGGTTTCATTCAGGCGCAATTTTCCGGCATGGTGTATGTGGGGGCGAATGTGGCGGTGACGGCGGCGTTGTTTCGCAGCGGCGAGCCCGCGGCGCTGGCGGCGGTGACTGATACGCTGACGGTGGGGCAGTTGCGGCAGGTGACCCTGGCGGCGCGTGTGCCGGCGCAATCCACCAACGCGCAGACGTTTTCCGTTCGCATCGGGCCGGCGTCGGCCACCACGATTTATTTGAATGGGAATGCGAGCGGGCGGTTGCTGGGGGGCGCGGCGGCGCAGCGGTTGATATTGACGGAAACCGATTAAGCGAGGCGTTATGCTGACCCAACTTGCCACGCTCAAGGCCCGGCTGGGCATTCCGGCGTTTGAGACGGCGCATGACGCGCGGCTGGCGGATCTGATTCGCTTTGTCACCGCGCGCTTCGAGCTGGAGTGCCATCGCCGCTTTGCCCGCCGGGAGAATGCGGCGTACGATTTCCGCGCCGACGCGCTCGAGGTGCGGGTGGATCGCTATCCGGTGGAGTCCATCACCGCGCTGGCCCTGCGGCGGGCGGGGCAGGCGCAGTGGGAGACGCTGCCGGAGGTGGGGGCGCAAATCTCCGTTTCCCAGGCGCTCATCGAGCTGGCGGCGCCGCTGGGGCACGCGGGCGAGCTGGCGCGGGTGATATACACCGGGGGCTATGTGCTGCCGGGGAACACGCCCGGGGCGGGGCAGACGGCGCTGCCGGATGAGCTGGAGCAGGCGGCGGTGGAGCAGGTGGCCTACCTGTTTGAGAATCGCCACCGGCTGGGGCTGGTGAGTGTGGGGGGCGGCAGCGGGGCCATTGAGATTTTGCGGGAGCTAAACCTGCTGCCGCCCGGGACGTCGCAGACTTCGGGCACGGTGTGGTTCAAGTATGCGCAGGTGGATTTGCTGCCGCAGGTGCGGGTCATACTCCGGCATTACACGCGGTTGTTGTGGTGAGGGGGGAAACGGGCCCGGCGCCCGGCGGCCCATCCCATGATTGCCAAACGGGGTAAAAGATGGTTGGGTGGTGGCATGAAAACCCTCTATTGGCTGCCCTGGTGTTTGGCGGGCCTGTCGTTGGTGGCGGCGGAAACGGTGGTGTATCGCGCGGCGGATTTTGAGGGACCCGATGCCGGCGGGTGGCGTCCCTTCACGCCGCGGGAGGAGACGCGCCCGCAATGCCGCGTGCTGGCGGAGGGGGGGCGGAGCGGGAGCGCGCTGCAGATTGAGAGCGGGGGCAACCTGGCCGCGTTCGGCGGATGGCGCACGGAAATCAAGGGGCTGAAGGGGGGCGCGGTGTATCGCTTTTCGGCCTGGTATCGCGCGCGCGGCGTGGCTCTGGAGCGCCGGTCGGTGATTGGGCGGCTGGAATGGCTGGACGCCCGCGGGCGCCAGGCGCGGCCGCCGGACTACGCGCTGGACGTGGCGCGGGAGGGCCGGTGGACGCGGGTGGAGTACACCACGCGGATTCCCACCAACGCGGTGGCGGTGAAGGTGGAGCTGGCTTTGGCGTTTGCGCCGGAGGGGGAGGTGGTGTGGGATGAGGTGGAATTGCGCGAGCTGCCGGCAATGCCGCAGCGGCCGGTGCGATTGCTCACGGTGTATCTCCGGCCGCAGAACACGGGGGGGCCGGCCCAGAGTGTGGAGCAATTTTGCCGGCTGGTGGAGGGCGAGACGGAGCCGGTGGATTTGGTGTGCCTGCCCGAGGGCATCACGGTGATTGGGACGGGGAAAAGTTACGCGGAGGTGAGCGAGGCGGTGCCCGGGCCGACGACCGAGCGGCTGGGCCGGCTGGCGCAGCGGCTCCGGGCGTGGGTGGTGGCGGGGGTGTATGAGCGGGTGGGCCGGGTGGTGTACAACACGGCGGTGCTGGTGGATCGGCAGGGGCGGCTGGCGGGCAAATATCGGAAGACCCATCTGCCGCGTGAGGAATGGGAGGCGGGCATCACGCCGGGGGATGAATATCCGGTGTTTCAAACTGATTTTGGGCGGGTGGGATTGATCATTTGCTATGATTTGCAATTTCCGGAGCCATCGCGGGCGCTGGCGGCGCGGGGGGCGGAGCTGCTGGTTCTGCCCATCTGGGGGGGGAGCGAGGTGCTGGCGCGGGCGCGGGCGATCGAGAATTGCGTGTATTTGATCACCTCCACCTATGACATGCGCAGCTTCATTGTGGATCCCACGGGCGCGGTGCTGGCCGAGGCCACCGCCCAGAAACCGGTGGCGCGGGCGGAGATTGATCTGGAGGCGCAATTTTTCCAGCCGTGGAATGGCAACATGAAAACGCGGACGTGGAAGGAGTGGCGGCCGGATCTGCCGGTGGCGCCGCGTTGAGCCGGCCGGATTCCGGGCCGCAGGGCGGGGGCAGGCGGGGTGGCGCTGGGCCGTCCTGAGGGAGGGCGGCGCAATCAGGATTTGATTTGCGGGGGTTTTCAGGCACATTAGGCCGCCATGATGCCGAAGCAACGCAAGCTCGGAACTGCAGGCGGGCTGCTGCTGGCCGCCGGTCTGGCCCTGGGCGGGATGGGCTGCGCGCCGGCTTCGCGCACGTCTGCTCCACGTCACACTGCCATGTCCACGGTTGATTTGTCCACTTTGCAAGCGCAAGCCGCGCGGTTTAACCATCGGCTGACCCTGCCGGAATTTGAAACGACGCCGGAGGCGGTGCAGCAGTCGGCGCAGCGGGCGATGGCCGAGGCCAATGCCCGGCTGGACGCCCTCGGGCGGCTGGACCGGCGGCAGCTTACGTTTGCCAACACCTTCCGCGCGCTGGACGACACGTTGTACGCGGCGAGTTTGACGGTGAATCGGGTGAGCCTGCTGAAGGAGACCCACCCCAACGCCGCGCTGCGCGAGGCCTGCGCGGAGGCCGAGAAGACTTTGCAGGAATGGTGGGTGGGACTGGATTACCGGGAGGATGTCTATGCGACTTTGAAGGCGTTTGCGGACACGCAACCCGCGCTGGAGGGGGAGGACGCCAAGCTGATGGCCGAGACGCTGCGGGACTACCGCCGCGCCGGTCTGGCGCTGCCGCGCCCGCAGCGCGAGGAGGTGGAGCGGCTGCGCAAGGAGCTGGCGCGGCTGATGACGGATTTCCAGTCCAACATCACCAAGGCCAAAGCGCCGGTCAAGTTCACGCGGGCGGAGCTGGAGGGCGTGCCGGAGCTGCTGCTGCAGCAGCCGGGGGTCAAGACGGGCGAGGATGAATACACGATTCTGGCGAATGTCACCTTCCAGTATCAGATGGTCATGGAAAACTGCCGCGTGGAGGCGACGCGGCGGCGGCTTACCCAGATTCGGTACAATCTGGCCCGCGAGGCCAACGTGCCCCTGTTGCGCCAGATTCTGGAGCTGCGGGACACCATCGCCAAAAAACTGGGGTATGCCACGTGGGCCGATTACCAGATTGAGCCGAAGATGGCCAAAAACGCGGCGACGGCCCGCAATTTTCTGGAGCAGTTGAAGACGGGCCTGCAACCCAAGTTTGAGGCGGAGCTGAAGGCGTTTCAGGAGCTGAAGGCGCGCGACACCGGCAATCCGCAGGCGCGCCTTGAGCTGTGGGACACGGCCTATTACATGAATCAGCTCAAGAAGGAGCGGCATGCGGTGGATGCGGAGAAATTGCGGGATTACTTTCCCTACCAGCGGGTGCTGGAGGGCATGTTTGCCATCTACCAGCAGATGTTCGGGCTGCGCATAGCGGAGGTGCGTCCGCCGGCCCGGTGGGTGGACGATTTGAAGTTGTACGCGGTGATGGACGCCGGCAGCGGGGAGCCGCTGGGGATGTTGTACCTGGACATGTTTCCGCGGGAGGGCAAGTACAATCACTTTGCCCATTTCAGCCTGATTGAGGGCAAGCGGCTGCCGGACGGGAGCTATCAGCGGCCGGTGTCGGCGCTGATCTGCAACTTTCCGCCGCCCTCGCCGGACAAGCCCTCGCTGCTGTCGCACGCGGACGTGGAGACGCTGTTTCATGAATTTGGGCACGCCATGCACTGCCTGCTGACGCGGGCCAATCACGCGCGTTTTTCCGGCACGAGCGTGCCGCGGGATTTTGTGGAGGCGCCGTCGCAGATGCTGGAGAACTGGGTGTGGGACAAGGCGGTGCTGGACACGTTTGCGGGGCATTACCAGGATCCGGCGCGCAAGATTCCGCAGGAGATTCTGGCGCAGCTCAAGGCCGCCAAGCGCGCCACGATTGCCACCTATTACCGCCGGCAACTGACCTTTGGGCTGCTGGATTTGCGGCTGCACACGGAAATCCGCGCCGGGGCGGGGCAGGATCCGGTGCAGATGGCGAACGAGGTGTTTCGCGAGGTGTTTCTGCCGGTGCCGGAGGACACGGCGTTTGTGGCCTACTTTGGGCATTTGATGGGGTATGACGCGGCGTATTATGGGTATGCGTGGGCCGACGCGATTGCGGCGGACATGGCCACGCTGTTTGAGAACTCGCCGCAGCGGTATTTCGACACCCAACTGGGGCGCAAACTGCGCGAGGAGATTTATGCGCCGGGCGACAGCCGGGATGTGAACGTGTCCATTGAGCGGTTTCTGGGCCGCCCGCGCTCGCTGCAGGCCTTTCTCAAGGAATTGGGGCTGGAGGCCGCCGCGGCCCCGTGAGCGGGCCGGCGCGGCGGCGGGGGCGTTCAGGCAAAGCGCATGGCGCCGAAGCAGTGCGGGAGGTGGAAGTTGAGCGCGTCCACCGGCGCCCAGGCGGCCCAGTGGGGATGGGAGGTTTCATTGCCGCATTTGTAGGCGTTCATGCGCCAGCACTGGCCGGAGAGGGGGCCGAGGGGCCCCACAAACGGCTCCAGGAGCCGCACCGGCAGGGCAAACATCAGCCACCACGTCTGCGGCCCGACCTGTTCCGGCTCCACCACCGGCGGCAGGGAGGAGCGGATTTGCAGGCCGTGGGCGTCTTCGGGCCGCCATTTGCGGTATTCCTTGAAGGAGGCGCCCACGCGCTCGGGGTTGGTGATGTAGCAGCAGAGCATGGCGCCGCCGGCGTTGAATTCAAAATTGAAATAGCCGCGGTCCGGGCGCGGTTGGAGGAAGATTTCGACGCAACTGTCGCGATACACCGGATCGCCGAAGCGCGTGTGGCGGCTGCGCACAAAGTGATCGTGCACGGTGAAGCGGCCGTAGAGGCAGGCGTTGTCGTGCAGCAGGCGCAGGGTGGTGACGGGGCGGTGGGGGCTGCTTTCCGGGCGGAAGGCCGCCACGTCCAACGCGGCGGCGGCGGCCCAGGCGTCCTCCGGCAGGGGCAGGTCTGCGGGGGCGGGGAGGCGTGGCACCCATGTTTCTGGACGGGCCGGGTTGGCGGCAATCATGGGGACAGGATGCCGGGACGGGGACGCCGGGGCAAGCCGGCAGGTCAGGCGCGCTGGAAATCGGGGAGGGTGGCGGCGGGGGGCCGGTGTTGCTGGCGCCACTGGCGGGGGCTGAGGCCGAAGCGCTGGCGAAACTGGCGGGTGAAGTAATTGCTGTCGTTGAAGCCGGTGGCGAAGGCAATTTCGGTGATGTTCAGGGAGGAATGGCGGAGGAGGTGCGCGGCATGGTTGAGGCGCAGTTGGAGCAGATAGGCGATGGGGGTGGTGCCGGTGGCGGCGTGAAAGGCGCGCAGGAAACTGCGTTTGGACATGCGGGCCAGGCGGGCCAGGGTGTCGAGGTGGACCGGCTCGCGGTAGTGGGTTTCCAGGTGGGTGATGGTTTCGGCGATGCGCAGGAGGGCGCGGGCGTCGGGATTCCAGGAGCGGCTGTAACAGCGGGAGAGGAAACCGATGATTTGCATGAAGGCCGCGGTGGCCATGCAGGCGAAGCCCGGGGCGCGCTGCTGCAGCTCCGCCTCCAGCAAATCAATCAGGGCCAGCACCTGCCGCAGCTCGTCGGGGCGCAGATGGAGGCGGCTTTTGAACTCGTGCCGGCGGCGCCAGGCCGGTTCCAGGGTGAACAAGGCATGATACCCGGCCAGGGCCGGCAAATCCGCCCAGGGCCAGGGGAGTTTTTCCGGCTGGTACAGGAGGTTGACCAGGCAGAGGTGCCGCAGTTGGGCATAGGTGTGCGGCCGGCCGCCGCTGATGACGAAGACATCGCCGGCGGCCAGGGGATAGGCGCGGCCGCCGGTGACGTGCAGGCCGCTGCCGCCGGTGATGATGACCAGCTCGCTGAACTCGTGGGCGTGGAGGGGGAAGGGCGCCTGGGGCTGGCGGCGCTCGACGGCGATGGGGAAGCCGTCGGCATGAAACCAGTCGCTGGTCTTGAGAATGCGGTGTGACACGACTGGCAATTTTGTGCTGGTATTTGGCGTCATTGTCAAGGCAGCCGCGGCGGGCGGCGGGATAGGATGGGGGCGATGATGCACCCCGGAAGCCCGCCCGCCGCCGCCCGGGAAGGGGGCGGGCGAGAGGGCGTGGTTGGCGGTCACAGATGAACCCGGGCTGAGGCAAGGCGCTTATGGCAGCGAAAACCAAAAAAATTGAAGCGGCGTATCAACTGGCGCGCGAGCAATACGCGGCGCTGGGGGTGGACACGGAGGCGGCGCTGCAACGGCTGGCCACCCTGTCCATTTCCCTGCACTGCTGGCAGGGGGATGATGTGGGCGGGTTTGAAATGGCGGGGGAGACGCTGGGCGGCGGGCTGGCGGTCACCGGCCAATACCCGGGGAAGGCGCGCACGCCGCAGGAATTGCGGCAGGATGCCGAGCAGGTGTTTGCGCTGCTGCCGGGGCGGCATCGGTTTAATTTGCATGCCTCGTATGGCGAATTTCCGGCGGGGCGGAAGGTGGACCGCAACGCGATCGAGCCGCGGTACTATCAGGGGTGGATACAATGGGCGAAAGGGCTGGGCATCGGGCTGGACTTCAACCCCACGTGTTTTGCGCATCCGCTGGCGGCCAGCGGGTTCACGCTGTCGCATCCGGACCGGGGGGTGCGGCAGTTTTGGATTGAGCACTGCCAGCTCTGCCGGGAGATAGGCGCGGCGATGGGCCGGGCGTTGAAAACGCCGTGCGTCACCAATGTCTGGATTCCGGACGGGATGAAGGACGTGCCGGCGGATCGCAAGGGGCCGCGCGAGCGGCTGGCGGCGGCGCTGGATGCCATTTTTGCAAAACCGCTCAATCCGCGGCACAACCTGGATGCGGTGGAGGGCAAGCTGTTCGGCATTGGCGCGGAGAGTTACACGGTGGGGATGCACGAGTTTTATCTGGCGTATGCGGTGAAGAACAAAAAACTGCTGACGCTGGACTCCGGCCATTACCATCCCACCGAGAGCATGGCGGACAAGATATCGTCGGTGCTGTTGTTTGTGGACGAGATTCTGCTGCATGTGAGCCGGGGGGTGCGGTGGGACAGTGATCATGTGGTGATTTTGAATGACGAGCTGCTGAGCATTGCCCAGGAGCTGGTGCGGGGGGATTTTCTGGCGCGGGTGCATCTGGGGCTGGACTTTTTTGACGCGAGCATCAACCGGGTGGCGGCGTGGACGATGGGGGCGCGCAACTTTCTGCGCGCGCTGTTGTATGCGCTGCTGGAGCCGTACCGGACCTATCAGGAGCTGGAGCTGGCGGGTGATTACACGGCGCGGCTGGCGCTGATGGAGGAGGCCAAGACGCTGCCGTGGGGCGCGGTGTGGGATTACTACTGTCTGACGCACAACGTGCCCGTGGGCGGGGAATGGCTGGCGGAGGTGCAACGCTACGAGCGGGAGGTGTTGGCGCGGCGCGCCTGAGGCGGTGCGCGGCGGGCGGTGGGCGGGCTTTTGACGGGATGAAACATTCATGAATCTGGGACCTTTTTTTGGTGTTTTTCTGCACTGGCTGGGCGGGCTGGCGTCCGGCAGTTTTTATGTGCCGTACAAGGCGGTGCGGCGGTGGGCGTGGGAAACCTACTGGCTGGTGGGGGGGTTTTTCTCGTGGATCATCATGCCGTGGCT
This sequence comes from Verrucomicrobiia bacterium, assembly GCA_026414565.1. Classification (NCBI taxonomy): domain Bacteria; kingdom Pseudomonadati; phylum Verrucomicrobiota; class Verrucomicrobiia; species Verrucomicrobiia bacterium. Next base: position 9,394 of record JAOAIT010000042.1, on the reverse strand, counting down.
GCTGGCCAGCTTGATGACGGAGAACCTGGTGGGCGTGCTCCGGCAGCAGGAGTTCAAGACGCTGTGGTGGACGTATTTCTTTGGGGCGCTGTGGGGTTTTGGGGGGCTGACCTTCGGGCTGACGATGCGCTACCTGGGCATGTCGCTGGGCATGGGGGTGGCGCTGGGGTATTGCGCGGCCTTTGGGACGCTGGTGCCGCCCATCGCCAAAGCGTTTTTTCCCGAGATTCCGGTGGAGAGCAGCTTTGGCGACATTATCGGTTCGACGCCCGGGAAGGTGACGCTGCTGGGGGTGGTGGTTTGTCTGGTGGGCATCGGCATCGCCGCGCTGGCGGGCCTGACGAAGGAGCGCGAGATGCCGGAGGCGGAGAAGAAGAAGGCGATCGCGGAGTTTCATTTTACGCGGGGGATTCTGGTGGCCACGTTTTCGGGCATCATGAGCGCCTGCTTTGCGTTTGCCCTGACGGCGGGCAATCCCATCAATGAGGCCTCGCTGCAGGCCGGCACCCCCAAGATTTGGACCGGCCTGCCGAAGCTGGTGGTGGTGTTGCTGGGGGGGTTCACCACCAATTTTGTGTGGTGCGTGCTGCTGAATCTGAAAAACGGGACCGGCTACCAGTACTTCAGCCGGCATCTGCGGCCCGAGCACGCGCCGGCCACGCCGGGCGGGGCTGGCGCCGCGCCCGGGGATGAGGCGCTGCGGGTGCCGTGGCTGCGGAATTTTCTGTTCAGCGCGCTGGCGGGGACGACGTGGTACCTGCAGTTTTTCTTTTACACCATGGGCGAGACGCAGATGGGGAAGTTTGGGTTTGCGAGCTGGACGCTGCACATGGCGAGCATCATCATCTTCAGCACGATGTGGGGGTGGATCTTCCATGAATGGAAGGGGGCCAGCCGCCGGGCGCACGTTTTGATTGGGACGGGCATCGCCACGTTGATCCTGTCCACCATCATCATTGGATACGGCACCTATTTGAAAACCCGGATGGGCGGTGGCTGAGCCGGGGCGATTCCAAACTTGCAGTGCATGGAAAGTTGTTACTGAATACGATTTAGAGTTATGCGTACACACCTCCTGCTGTGCTGGCTGGCCTCGGTCTCCTGGCTGAGCGCCGCGCTCGTTCCCCAGAACCTGCGTTGTGAATATCTGGAAAATCCGGTGGCGGTGGAGACCACCCGGCCGCGGCTGAGCTGGGAGGTCAGCTCGGCCGCGCGGGGCCAGTCGCAGACGGCCTATCGGGTGCTGGTGGCCAGCTCGGCGCGCAAGCTGGCGGAGGACATGGGCGATTTGTGGGACAGCGGCAAGGTGGCCAGCGGGCGCAGCTCGCAGATCGAGTACAACGGGCGGCCGTTGCGCTCGCGGCAGGAGGCGTATTGGAAGGTCAAGGTCTGGGACAAGGACGGCCTGCCCTCCGAGTGGAGCCGGCCGGCGCAGTGGACGATGGCGCTGCTGGAGGCGTCCGACTGGCAGGCCGAGTGGATCACGTTCACGCAAAAGGCGCCGTTTCACACCAATCGCGCCGAGTTGTACCTGCCGCCGGCCCGGTATTACCGGCGCGAGTTCGTGCCTTCCCGCCCCGTGCGCCGGGCGCTGCTGCGGGCCACGGCGCTGGGCCTGTATGAGATGCAGCTCAACGGCCGGAAGGTGGGCGAGGCTTATTTCACGCCGGGCTGGACGGATTATCGCCAGCGCGTGTACTACCAGACGTATGATGTGACCGCCCTGCTCAAGCCCGGTCCCAATGCGCTGGGGGCGGTGGTGGCGGAGGGGTGGTACTCGGGCTACCTGGCGTACGGGCTGCTGGTGGGCCTGGGGCCTTACAAGACGGGGCGCGACATTTACGGGCGCACGCCGGCGCTGCTGGCGCAACTGGAGCTGGAATACGGCGACGGCTCGCGGGAGATTGTGCCCACGGATCTGACGTGGAAAACCACCAGCCTGGGGCCGGAGCGGGAGGCGGACATTTTGATGGGGGAGGTTTATGACGCGCGGCTGGAGATGCCGGGGTGGTCCCGGGCGGGGTTTGACGATCGGCAGTGGGAGCCGGTGTTGCCGGCGGCCATTTACCGCCATGAGCTGGCGCCGTTTTACGACAACGAAGGCCGGGTGCGCCCGATGGATTTTGGTTTCATGCGGCCGGCCAAAATGGAGGCCTACCCGGCGCCGCCGGTGCGGGTGACGCAGGAGTTGAAACCGGTGCGCATCACCTCGCCCACCAATCAGGTGTATATCTTCAACCTGGGCCAGAACTTTGCCGGGATCGTCCGCCTGAAGGTCAAAGGGCCGGCCGGCACGCGGATCCGGCTGCGTTACGGGGAGATGCTTTATCCTGACGGCCGGTTGATGACCGAAAACCTGCGCAAGGCGCGCGCCACCGATACCTACATCCTCAAGGGCGATCCCCGCGGCGAGGTGTGGTCGCCGCGGTTCACCTTCCACGGGTTCCAATATGTCGAGGTCACGGGCCTGCCGGGCCGGCCGGAGCCGGATACGATCACCGGCCTGGTGCTGCATTCGGATGTGCCGCTGACCAGCCGTTTTGAGTGCTCGGATCCGGTCATCAACCGGCTGTTCCAGAACATCGTGTGGACGCAGCGCGCCAATTTTCTGGAGCTGCCCACGGACTGCCCGCAGCGCGATGAGCGGGAAGGCTGGATGGGGGACGCGCAAATCTACGCCCGCTCGGCCACGTACAACGCCGATGTGGCGGCGTTTTATTCCAAATGGCTGCGCGAGGTGGTGGAGGCGCAGTTTGATTACGGCCCGTATCCTGATTACTGCCCGTATCCCTTCATGGTGGGGAGGGGCGGGGTGGCCACCGGGTGGACGGACGCGGGGATTATTGTGCCCTATACCGTGTGGAAGGTGTATGGGGACACCCGGCTGATTGAGCGGCTGTGGCCTTCCATGACGCGGTTCATGCAGTGGCGGCGCAAGGTGGCCAGGGATTACCTGGGCATAGCCCACCCCGATGGCAATGGCTATGGGGACTGGCTGAATCTGAATGAGCCGACGCCGCTGGAGTATCTTGACACCATTTACTTCGGCTACACCACCCGGTTGATGGCGGAGATGGCCGCCGCCCTGGGGCGCGCCGAGGAGGCTGCGGATTATCAGGATTTGTTCCAAAAAATCCGCCGCGCCTTCACCGCCAAGTATGTCAAACCTGACGGCTCTTTCACGGTGGATACGCAGACGGCCTACGCCACCGCCCTTTATTCGGGCGTGCTGCCCGAGGAGCTGCGCTCCCGGACCGGCGCGCGGCTGGCGCAGAAGATACAGGAGAAAGATTATCGCATGAGCACGGGCTTTTTGGGGACGCAGCCGTTGCTGCCGGCGTTGACGGCCAGCGGCCATCATGATCTGGCGGTGCGGCTGTTCCAGAGCCGGCGTTTCCCCTCGTGGGGCTTTGAAGTGGAGCAGGGGGCGACCACCATTTGGGAGCGATGGGACAGTTACACCAAGGAGTTTGGCTTTAATGGCGCGGCGGGCAATCAAAACGCCTCGATGAACTCATTTGCCCACTATGCCTTTGGCGCCGTGTGCGAATGGATGTTTGCCACGCTGGCGGGGGTGGATACCGCCCGGGATGGCTTCCGGCAACTGGTGCTCAAACCGCATCCGCCCACCCCGGGGAGCAACCCGGAAAATCCGCCCATTGCGTGGGTCAAAGTTGCCTATCATTCCATCAATGGCCCGGTCTCGGTGCACTGGCGGCGCCAGCCGGAATTGTTTGAATACGAGGTGACCCTGCCGGCCAACACCACCGCGACGCTCCACCTGCCCGCCAACCGGTTGGAGGGAGTGCTGGAGAGTGGCAAACCGCTGAACAAAGCCCGTGGGGTGAAGGTGTTGGGGCTGGAAAACCAGCGCGCCGTGCTGGAGCTGGGGAGCGGCAGCTATCGCTTCACGTCCGTGGTCACGCCGTAATTTTTCCCAAAGCGGCTCGGCACGTCGTATGCTGTAAATGCAGGCATGCGAATCGAGCTGCAATTGGTTGAGTTTGAGCGGGGCACCTGCGCCATCATCCCGGTGGCGGCCGCTCCCGCCCGGCTTGGGTTGGTTAACCCATTGGCCATCAGCCGATTTGCGATTTCGCAAGCTGCCAGTGGGCTGGAAAATGAAGACTGGGGTGAGTTGACGGTTGAGGCCGAAAATTCCCCGGCTTTGTGCCAGAATGACACCCGCCTGGCGCAAGAAAGCCGCGAAAACAGCGCGTTGCCTCCAGTGGTCCATGGGGTGCCGGTTGTCTTTGGTGAGCCAGTGGCGTACGAAGTGCCCATAGTGTTTGCAAATTGACCAACCCCAGGCGGGGGAGAGGCCTATGCGGGGGCATGGGTGGCACCACTGAGCAGCGGCCGTTGCTAGCGGGTCATCAGCGGGAGTTCGTATAAATTCTAATTTCTGATCTAAGATAGATTCGGGGGGAAGGGCCTTTATTTGGCCATGCCCAGGAAGCCCACCAGGGTGCAGGCGATGGCAATGAGGGCGGCCACCAGGGATTCTCCCGCCACCAGGCCGGAGGCAATGGGGACGTTGAATTCCTCGGCCGATTTGGCGCGCCATTGGGACCAGAGCCAGACCAGCACGGCGCCGATGGCGAAGGAGAGGCAGTTTTGGAAGGGGATGACCCACGCCAGGCCCAGGCCCATGGCGGAGGGGAGCCAGGGGCGGAGGCGCGGGAGCAATTTTTCCAGGAGGGGCAGGGCCACGCCGAGCAGGGAGCCGATGATGATGGCCACCAGGGCGGTCTTGGGCAGCAGGTGGACGCCTTGCGTCAACAAGTCGGCCACGGCCTTCCACATATAGGTGGCGGGGGGATTGAATTTTTCGAGAGTGGCCTTGTCGGGCACCATGGCAAACCAGGCGGGCACCACCGCCAGCGTGCCGAAGAAGATGCCGATGAACTGGGCGAGGAATTGTTTGCGCGGATTGGCGCCCAGGAGGTAGCCGCTTTTCAAGTCCGTCAGCAGGTCTGCGGAGCTGCCGCCGGCCGCGGCGGTGGTGCCGGCGGACATGAGGTTGATGGTGATGTTGCCCTTGGCGCCGGGGAGCACGGCATAGAGCAACTGGGTGACTTTGCCCATGGCGCCGATGGGGGTGGTATCGGTTTCGCCGGTGGCGCGGCAGCAGACCAGCGAGACCACAAAGGACATGACCACCGCCAGCAGGCCCAGCCACAGGCTGATGTGGAAGGCCAGGAATTGCACGATGACCAGCCCCAGGGTGATGGGAATCAAGCCGGCCACCAGCCAGGTGGCGGGCACTTCAATGGCGGCCAGGCGGTCCGCGGTGGCCGTGGGCTGGCCGCGGCGTTTGAACACTTGAAAGGCGCGCGCCAGGGTGCGCCACTGCAGGGCCACGGAGGTGAGGCTGGAAAAGACCATGATGGCCGTGCCGCCCCACAGCGCCCAGCGGGTGGGATTGAGCACGCCCTGGGGATTGATGGTGAAGGAGGGCACGAAGCCCGGTGTGCCGGCGTGGGCGAAATCGAGGGTCAGCAGGTAGGGGGTGACCAGGAAGTAGAGCAGCGCGGAGCCGAGCAGCATGGAGAGGGAGACGCGCAGGCCCACGATCATGCCGGCGCCGATCAAGAGCACGCTCGGCTCGAAGGCCAGGCCGGAGAGCTGGTAGGGATAAACGGGCGACCAGCCGGCGCGCAGGGCGATCTGCTCCGGGATGTGCAGCCATTGATGGAGGCTCTGCAGCCGCGGCCCCAGCCCGGCCAGCCATTGGTCCAGCGGGACGTGCAGGCGCTGGCAGAAGGCGGCGAATTTTTCCGAGGGCTGCCAGTCTTTGAGCTGGTCAATCAGGGTGTAATAGGAGCGGAGGAAGCCCACCAGGCCGCCGAAAGCGAGGGCGTAGATGAGCGAGTAGGCCTTGCGCAGGGCCTGCTGGCCGTGGGAGTAAAGGCTCCGCAAGGTTTCGGCCGCCGCAATGCCGCTGGGGAATTTGAGCTGCTCGTAGTTGATCATCTGGCGTTTCATCGGGATGGCCAGAAACACGCCCAGCGCGGCCGTCAGCAGGGCGAAGGAGGCCACCACCACATAGGGGCGGTGCTGGCCCTCGATGAGCAGCAGCGCGCCAAAGGCCGTGCCAATGGTGCCGCCGGTGGAGTAGCCCGCCGCGGAGGCGGTGGATTGCATGCAGTTGTTTTCCAGAATGCTCATGGGCGTGAGCCGCCCGCGGCTCAGGGCGCGCAGCGCATTCCAGATGACAAACGACAGCACGCAGGCCGTGATGGCCACGCCAAAGGCCCAGCCCAGTTTGAGCGTGGTGTAGAGGTTGGAGATGGACATGAACATGCCCAGGATGCCGCCCATGAGCACCGCCCGGAGGGTCAGTTGTTTGACTTTGTCGCCCTGGTAGTAATAGGTGTACCAGTGCAGATCCATCTCCTCCGGCGTGGCGTTGGGCGGCAGGGGGGGGATGTTCTCCGGGGCGGGCGCCGCCGGCGGTGTGGCATCGCGGTTTTGGGGGTCGGACATGGGCGACAACAGGGGAGGGGGGTTAGGTGGGTTGGGCGGGTGGGGCCTGCCCGGCCTCCGTTCGGGCATATAGGGGTTGGGCGCTCAAGGTGATTTGCTGCAGGCCGTGGGCGGGGGAGAGGAGCACCTCCCAGTCGGTGGCGTGATGCGCATAGAACAGGCGCACCTGGGCGGCGGTTTCGTCCCGCCAGACCGGCGGGCCCAAGAGGGCCGCCAGCGCGGTCTCGGGCAAGCCGCCGTGCAAATCAATCGGCCCGCCGCGAAAGCGGCAGGGCCCGGCAAAAGGCGAGAAATGACCGGCGGGGTCATGCCAGTAGATCCGCCACTGCCGGAGCCGTTGATGCGCGACTTCCGCTTCTGCGCCGCGGGTGAAGTAACAATACCGGCCCGCGGCGGCGGCGGCGGCCGGATCTTCGCCCGGCCCCAGTTTCCACAACAGGGTGGCGGGATCGCGCAGGGCCACCCCGCCCACCGCGGCCCGGTCCAGGTCCAGCTCCCACGGCAGCTCGACGTTGGCGCGCCAGCCGCCGGCTTTGACCTGGTATCGGACCAGAATCCCCATGCGCCGGAGAAGCGTTTAGCGGGCCAGCGCCGCAAAGCGGGCCGCCGCCATGTCCCATTTATCGAGGTCCGCCGGCTTGTACTTGCGCATTTCACTGGAGCGGCGGATGACCTCGCGCATTTCGGCCAGCGTGCGCACTTCGCCATCGGCGCGCACCTGGGTCATCAGGTTGCCGAGGGCGGTGGCCTCCACGGGGCCGGTGAGCACCGGCCGGTTGCAGGCGCTGGCGGTGAACTGGTTGAGCAGCGCGCTCTGGGAGCCGCCGCCCACGATGTGGATGATTTCGACGCGCTGGCCGTTCAATTCCTCCAGCCAGCCGAGCACCTGCCGGTAACGCAGGGCCAGGCTTTCATACGCGCAGCGCACCAGCTCGCCTGCGGTGCGGGGGATGGGCTGGCCGGTTTCGCGGCAATACTCCTGGATGGCCGCCCGCATGTCTTTGGGATTGAGAAAACGCGCGTCGTCCGGGTTGACCAGGGAGCGGAAGGCCGGCGCCGCCGCCGCCAGGCGCACCAGCTCGGCGTAATCGTAGGTTTTGCCCTCGGCGTCGTAAGCCGCCTTGATGCGCTGGACGAGCCACAGGCCCATGATGTTTTTGAGCAGGCGGTAGGTCCCGTCCAGGCCGCCCTCATTGGTCATGTTAAACTCCAGTGTGCGCGGCGTGAGCGAGGCCTGCGCCACCTCGGCTCCCATCAGGGACCACGTGCCGGAGCTGATGTAGGCCCAGTTGACTTTGCCCGTGTGGGCGGTGGGCACGCCGGCCACGGCGGCGGCGGTGTCGTGCGCGGGCGGCGCCACCACCTTGACCCGGGCCAGGCCGGCGGCCTCGGCCACCTCCGGCCGCAGCGGCCCCAGCTCCGTGCCGGGATGCACCAGCGGCGGCAACATGCCCACCGGCAGGCCGAAGGCCCGCAGCAGACGGCGATTCCAGTCGCGCTGGAGGGGGTGCAGGCATTGCGAGGTGGAGGCGATGGTGAACTCGGCCACGCGCGCGCCGCACAGGCACCAGTGGAAATAGTCCGGCATGAACAGCAGGCAGTCGGCCGCCTCCAGCAATTCGGGCGCCTGCCGCTGCCAGGCCAGCAGTTGAAACAACGAATTGAACGGCAGGAATTGCAGGCCCGTCTGGGCAAAGATTTTCTCCCGCGGCACGCGCCGGAAGGCGCGCTCCATCATGCCCTGCGTGCGGGCGTCCCGGTAATGATACGGCAGGCCCAGCAGCTCGTTCTGGCGGTTGAGCAGCACAAAATCCACCCCCCAGGTGTCCGCGCCCACCGAGACGAGGCGCGGGCCATACTTGCGCGCCGCCAGCGCGAGCCCCTGTTGAATGGACTGCCACAACCCCAGCACGTTCCAGCGCAACGTGCCGCCCACCGTCACGCCGCCATTGGGGAACCGGTGGACTTCCTCGAGCTTGATTTTCCTGCCGTTCCACAGGCCGGCCATGACCCGCCCGCTTTCGGCGCCCAAATCCACCGCCAGATAAACACGTGTCGCCATAAATCAGGATTGCTGCCGCCTAAATTGCGGGCTTTGGCCGGCGATTTCAAACGGAAAATCGGGCGATGCCGGCCAAGGCCGGGCCGTGAGTGGCCCCTTGGGATGAAGCCCAAAGGCAGGAGCCCCCGCCGTAATAACGAGCTGCTCCATGCTCCACTGGCGGAATTGGAGTGGCGAATGGAACGCAGGCTGAACGCGATCGCACCGTCCCCCCCCGCGGCGGTGGGGAAAACGATTTGCGTTCACGGTGCCAAACAACCGCGTGGAAACTCTCTACCAAAACGGAAAATGCAGAGGGGGAAATGCAAAGTGCAAAGTGCAAAATGCAAAATGCAAAACCGGAGAATTGTCGCAGGCGGATGTGTAAAATGGTGAGTATCAGTCCTGATGGTTAATCCCTGCCGGATTGGTTTGGCTTCGGGGGGGGACGAAGCCTGTTTGATGACGTGAACGCTTGGGAAACCTCTCGCGGGGGGGGCACTCAGAGCGAGCTGGTCTATTGGGGCTGGACGGTCGCCAACATCCCGGTGATGGCTCTCGACCCCGACCAGCTCTGGGAGTATGACCCTGCCACTCCCCTCTACTACCTCGACTGGCACCGTGACCTCCCGCCCGAAATCACGGCGGTCGTCCACCAGGCGGCGGCAGCCATTGCGGCTAAAGGGTCGGCAACCTCGGCGTCCAGGTGAGCGTCGTGGCCACCGTCAAGTTCCAGCCAGTTCAGGTAACGCTGCTCTTGACGAAGCCAAAGAGCCGTCGTCCGCGATCACCCCGGCCTAATCCCATCTGCTCAGTTGAGCAAGAAGCGATCGCCGGGTTTTGCCTGGCATGGGCAACCCAGGT
>JAOAIT010000041.1 GCA_026414565.1 Verrucomicrobiia bacterium | reverse complement strand
AAAATAGTTCGCCCCGTTAAACCGCCACTGCACCCAGTACGGCGGCGTCGGCTCCACCCCCACCCGCAACACCGCCTCCCCAAACGCCAACACCGTCTGACTCGCCGGCTGCTCCACAATCCGCGGCGGCACCTGCACCGAAAGCCAGGCCACCTGGCTGGTCACGCTGGCGTAAGGGCCGGTAATCACCACAGCGTAGTAACCGGCATCATCCAAAGTGGCGCCAGCCTTGGTGTAGATGGGCTGATTAGCCCCGGGTATGGGTTCGCCGTTGCGCAGCCATTGGTAAGTGAGACCGTGGGTGGAGCAAGTTTCAACGGAAAGCCGGATTAACCCATTGGTCGGCACTGCGGTGGCTTGGGGATGCGCCGTGATGGAGGGGACACCGGCAGGTTGGGGCACGGTGGCTGCTCCGGGCGTGGGCAAGGCCGCCACCCAGTTGAGCGGATCATTGCCATAGGCCAGACTGTTCAAACGCTGCAAGGAAAGTCCCGTGCCATCGGCGCCGCAGGGCCATTCTTCTCCGTCGTCATAGCGCACTTTGTCCACCAGGATGGGGTCGGTGGTGTTGTCCTCAAACACCTCATCCCTGACCAGTTCGAGACTTTCCCCTGCGTTGCTCAAGTCCCCACCGTAAGGCCCCACCACCGGCACCTGGGTGGCGAGCTGGTAGCGGGCGCGAAAATCCTGCAACAAGGCCGGCTGGGAAACGGGATCAAAGTTCACCACCAGCAACCGCCCGCCCGGCGGCACAACCGTGCCGGGAGCGAAGGCAAAGGAGACGCCGTCACGCAAACGATAGGCAGCACCGGGCGCTCCCAGGTCCACCGAATTACTGCTGATATTGTGGAGTTCCACGAATTCGTGGGACTGGTTGTTGTAGAAATAGCCGTAGAAGGACAAGTCTTGGGGATGATACATGACTTCGGAGATGACCACGGGGCCGACGGCGGGTCCGGCGTTGTTGGTGCCCAAGGTCACGGCGGGTTGCGCCACAAAATGATCTGCCCCGGTGCTGATGACGTGGCGGCCAAAGCTGATGCCCCGGGAGGCGCCACCAAAATCGAAACCGTGATAATAACCAGTCAGCCGGCCCTGGAGATCGGCCGAGAAGAGATAAACTTCATCCCCCTTGGCCCCAAAGGCAAAGCGCTGAGCGGGGTTGGGAGAGGATTGAAAATCGGTTTCGGTGAAAACCTTGAATCCCTGGGGCGAAAGGATGGTGCCCTCGGGAATGCGAAACTTCTGCGGGGTACGGAAATCATCCGTGATGAACCACCCGCTGACGTTCACCGGCACGGGGTTGGGATTGAAAAGCTCCACGGCATCCAAGCCTCCCGGCAGGGGACGGCTGAGGACCTCGTTGACATAGACCGGCAAAATGGGAGGGGCCGTCAATTCCGCGCCGCCGGGTGACCCATCAAGTCGGCCGGTGGGCCGCCACTGCTCGCGCTGGCTCCAGACGGTCCATGGGGCCAGTTCATCCACCACGGTCAAGGCAAAGCCAAAGCCGTCCGTCACAGGATACCAGCGGTTGTCGTAGGCGAATTCGAGGATTTTTTCGCCTCGGGCGTCATTGAGGCGCAGGGTTTCGCCCCCGTTGTTCAGATTGCCGGTATAAACTCCGGCCACCGGCAGCCCCGCCCCATAACGGGCGGCAAAGGCGGCGGCGTTTTTGACCAGCAGCAACCGGCCGCCAGGTGGCAGGTTGGTGATGGTGGCACCGGTAAAATTGAACTGGATGCCTTCGGCAAAATGCACGCCGAGGAGGTTTAAGGTGAGGTTGGAGCTGACGTTGGCGAGCTCGATATACTCGTATTCATCGGAGTCCAGGTTGCTGCCCGGCCACGGGGAGGGACGATACATGATTTCGGTGACACGAAGGAATTGCTGGGCGGGGCTGGGATTGGGGGGAATGTTGGTCACGGCCACCAGCCGGCCGGTGTCGTCCACCACCTCCAGGTTCTCGCCCCAGGCGGACAACTGGCCGGAATAGTTGCCGCGCACGAACAGCATCTGGCCGCCCCGCGGCCCGACCGTGCGCGTGCGGAAGGCGTTGAGGTCTTTGGCCACGTACAGGACGCTGTTGGCCGGGATCACCGTGCCTGGTTCAAACGTGAATTGAACGCCGCCGCGCAGGCGCCAGCCGGAAACGTCCAGCGCATAGGGCTGTGGATTGGTGAAACAGAGGTACTCCTGGGCCTGATTGCCGCTGAGCGGAGTGGGGTCCCCATCAAAGAACTGAATCACGGCATTGGGGGATTGGGCCGGCATTTCCCCCGAGTAGCCCACATAGGCATTTTGTTCGATGAAGAGGCGACGGTTGACGAGGAAGTTGTTCTTAATGATGTCGGCCGCCTCAGGTTGGGTCATGACGCAACAGGTACTGGAGGCCTGGCCCTGCCCCCAAGTGCCCCATTTGGCGAGATCGAGCGCGGCATCGGGCGCCAGCAAGGCGGTCAGTTCATCCACCCGTTTCTCGTAACGCAGCAGGTGCCGTGGCGTGGAAGAAGACTGCATCAACTGAAAATGAAGCTGTTTGATGCGGCGCAAGTACATCTGCCGGGTTTGCGGGATGTTAAAGAGGGCATTGACGAAGCCGTTGTTGCTGCCGCTGAACAGTGGGTTGTCCCACGTAACGCGGTCATCCCAGTAAGTCCAGGTGTTGGTCCAGGAGCGGCCGAAGCTCAAATCCACGTCCCACGCAAACATGGCCCATTGGCCGGAGCCCTCGGTGTCGCGGTAGAAGTAGTAATTTTTATGGCAGCAATCCCGGTCTGCCGTCACGACGCGCGCCGCCAGGAAATTGATGACCGCCGGCAGGTTCACGTTATCCATGATCCAGGCCACGCGGGCATTGCCCCCTTGCAGCACGGCGCCGTTGAGGAATTCCACCAGATCCGCATTGCCTTCGTTTTTGCGCGTTTTCTTTTCGGCGTAGTTGCCGTTGATGCCGATGGTGGTATCGGTCAGGGAGCTGAAGGTATTGTACATTTTGTACATGGCGCCGCGGGGGTCCAGGCCGTTGCGTTTGAGGTAGCCGGCATCGCCGTTTTCCATCAGATGATAATCGCCAAAAAAGCCGCCATTGGTTTGCACCCGCACGGGGATGGTGAAGTGATAGGGGGAGCCGGCGTCACGATAGGTCTCGTAGGCCAGGATGTTGCGCATGTGCGCCTTGTCGGGGTAGGTGGTCATGAGATTGATGTCATCCACCCGCTCCTGGCCCGGGGCCCAGAGGAAACCGTGGCCGGGGTTGAAATCCACATCATAACTTTTCTTGGGGAATCCCGCGCTGCTTTGGCCGTGCAGATTGAAAGTCAGGTTGTCGTAGAACTCGCCCAAATAGTACAGGGCGCCCTTGGCGCCCGCGCTGGTGCCTGCCGCGGTGTGGTTTTCAATGAACCAATGCAACACCGGCAGCGGGGTGGTGATGTTGGTGGCAACAATGGTGCCCAAATACTGGGGGGAATTCACCGGGTCTTCATACAAAGGCCATCGGGAAGGCACCCCGCTGGCATCCTGCACCTGGACATAATAACGGATCATCTGGCCGGGGGCCGCCAGCCCGCCAGGAATGCGCCCGGTAAAGACGCCGTCCCCCGCCACGGCATCGCCGCCCGTGCCGTCATCCCGCATGGGCACGGGGACATTGGGGCCAAACATGATGCGATAATAGAGGGTCACCGATTGGATGGCATCGAAGGTGGGCGTAACCTTGGCGGTTACCGTCAGGGGCTGTCCGGGCTGTTGCTCGGCGGGGGCGTGCCGCACGTCCGTGATGCGCGCGCCCAGCGCTGCGGTGCCAAATGCGTTGAGGGCGCCCGGGGTGGGTTGCAGAAAGTAACGCAGCCGATCCGCGGTGAACAAACGCGTGCGATAACTCAACTCCGGCAGGATGAGAAAGTCCACATTATTGGAGGCCACATTAAGGCCGTGGATGGCCAGGACGTTGGTGCCGGCCTGCAAGGCCCCGCGGAGGGAGGTAATATCAAAGGATTCGTACTGCAGGGCCAGGTCATCTGGATGCAGGCCGGTGGCGCGGGAATTCCAGGTCAGATCCTGCCCCGGCAACTGCGTGATGGTGAACGTGAAAATGGAGCCGTCGTAGCTATCCGTGTCGGCGTTGTCGGTGCCGCGGGGCGTCAGGGCAAAGTCAAACAAATCTCCCACATTGACTCCTTCGATGAGCAGGTTGGTGGTGATCCCCACGCCATCGGTGCCGGCAATGGTGCGGGTGAAACGCTCGACGCCGTTGACAAACAATTTGCCCGTCACGCCGTTGCCGCCACCGGTATTTTGTTTGCGCAAGGTGATGCTGACCATGACGGCACCGTTGGCTTCACTCACCCAGCGGGAGATGGCCCAATGCACGTTGCCGCTGTTGCTGCCATTGGGATGGGTGGTCCCGGGGCTAACTTGAGTCCACGGCGCGCCGGAGGGGGTCAAGTCCCACGAAGAGCCTGTCCAGTAGGTAGTGGCAAACGGCTGAAAGTCGCCTGTGTCATAACGCTGGTTGGCGTCGGTGGTCGCATTATACAGGCCATAGTACCAGTTGTTCGCCCCCTGCTGGCCTGAGAAATCGTTCACGAAATTGGCCACTTCGCCCGCCAGGGCCGGGCTGGGGGCGTTGCGGCGGGCCACTTCGACACCGTTGAGATAAGCCACAAAACCGTCATCATATTTCATGCGCAAGGTCAGGGCATCCACCGCGCCCGGGTCCTCCATGACAAACGGCAGCCGGATGTACACGGAGGAATTGATGTTGGACATCAGATTCAGCACATCGGTTTTGATTAAGGGGCGATAGGGCACCCCCACGTTGCCATTGTAAAGGCTGGCGATTTCCGCGGCGGAAAGGGTGTTGGTGTAAATCAACAATTCGTCCATCTGGCCGCCATACCAGTAAACGTTGTTGGCCATCTTGCCCAAATACCACGCGCCGGAGGTGGTGAAATCATTGCGCACAAAGCTCTGGGAGGGGTCGGTCACATCCACCCCGTTTTTATAGAACCAGATGCGGCCGGCCGTGCGGTCCACCACGATGGCGATATGATTCCACTGATCAAAATCCACCGCCACCAGCGATTTGGCCACCTGTCCCGATGTGCCGTTGCCGTGCTCAAAAACCAACAGGCCGTCCTGGGTGTTGTAGCTGTTGACAAAGAACTTGAAGCCGGCGGTGGTATAACCGCCGGCCACGTTGGCCACGACATTTTGAATGTTGAAACGGTTGGCCGGTTTGATCCACAAGGCAAGGGTAAAACGGGAAGTGAAATCCCAGCTTGGAAAGGTCACCGCCTGACTGGTGCCATTCAAGCTCAAGGCGCGTCCCACCGTGCGATCGGCCACAAAGGTGGGGCCACCCTCCAGGGTGCCGTGCAACGTGCCCACGCTGTCCTGGGCATTATTGGCGTCGAAGTCATAGGCATGAACCGGTTGCTGCATGGTTTGCCCGGCTTCATTGGGGCTGCCGTCGTAACCGATGCCATTGGTACCGGCCAGCCAGCCGGCGTCGTTGAAGTTAACTTCCGTCCAGCTTAATGCCAGGCTGTCGCTGGCAGGCACGTGCACGCGGGCGGGGGTATTGGTCCCCACCAGCAGGGTGGGGTCAGCAAAGGTGCTGATGCCAAAGGAAATATCATTGAATTGCCGCGGAAAGGCCGGGCTGTAGGCAAAAGCGATGTTGGTGCCATCCGGTTTGACAAGCCCCAGGAATTCACCGCTGGTGGCGAGCTGCCAACTGGTGTGCAGGGGCTGCCCCGGCACCCGACGGTCCTTGCCGGAGGCAAATACGATGAGATACCGATTGGGAGGCAGGTTGGTGGCCGGAAAGCGCCACTTGGTCAGGTCATTGGCGCTATCCGTCAGGTACCATCCCTCCAGATTCACGACATTGGTGCCGGCGTTATAAATCTCCACCCAGTCCGAAAACGCGCCGTCCTCATCGGCCAGGGTGGAGCGGTTGGCCGCCATAAATTCAGTGATCAAGATCCGTTCTTGAGCTAGAACGGGAGCGGCAAGGAACAATAAAACCAGAAAGCCCCCCAACACAGAACAAAGGCCGGAATGCAACATACGTTTTTTGGGTGAATGATTTCCCTGCAAGTAATCATAAATGTTACGTTTCTGCAACGATTTTTCCGCTCTCGCGCCCTTGAGTGCGCCGATTGAAGCAAAGAAGACCGGTGTGATCTGTCAGTTAGGTCTGAAGCGGAGCCGCGCCTGATTCTACGGAAGAAGGGGCGCAAGTTTATGTCCCGCCCTTAAGGGGCGGGTAACCCGGCTTTTCTCAATTCTGTGTAACCACTTGTGTTCTGCTGTCGTCTAAATGGTCAAACCGTGCTGGCCGCCAAAGTCCGGGCATCTGAAGATGCCGGGGGGCGGCCACAGGAGCCGGTGCCGCGGGCAGCCCGGATTCCTGCAAAATGGCCCGGATACAGAACATCATCAACCTATGAAAAACGTACTGAAATATGCGGCAACCCTGGCTCTGGCCGGCGCTGTGTCCATGCTGGCTTCTGCGCTGCAGGCGCAACCTGGCGGCGGCGGACGGGGCGGCTTTGGGCTGGACGAGCAGCAGCGTAACACCCTGCGGGAGGAGATGCAGAAGCAGCAGACAGAAGTTCAACAACTGAACGAAAAACTGCAGGCCGCCCAGCGGGAATTGATGAAGGAAGTGCTGGCCGAGAAGCAGGATGAAAAGAAGATTCGCGAGAAGGCGGATGCGGTGGCCAAGATTCAGGCCGACATCATGGTGCTGCGGGCCAAGGCCTTTGCGAGCATCAACCCCACCCTCAAGCCTGAGCAGAAGGAGCAAATGCTCGAAAACCGTTTCAGCTTCATGATGCTCCAGGGCGGCGGTATGATGGGCGGTCCGGGCGCAGGCCCCGGCATGCGTCAAGGCGGCCCCGGCGGGCAAGGTGGTCCGGGTGCGGCTCCTGGCGGTCAGGGTGGACAAGGTGGCCGCGGGCAACGCGGTGGTGGCGGACAGAACCGCCAATAATTCCGGCCCCGCAAGTGGATTCAACCGGTGCGGCCAAGACAAGGCCGCGCCGGTTTTTCTTTTAATTGGAGGCGGCCCCGCCCTTTTCCAGCCAGGGCATTTCCAGGCGCCTGCGCCCCGCCACCGGATGGCGCTCCCCGAATTGGGCTTCGATTTCTTTTATCAACGCCAGCAGCTTTTCGCGCAAAATGGCCTCGGTGACGGGCTGGTTGCGCGCGGCTATGACCTCCGGATCATCTTTGAAAGAGAAGGAATGGGCCCAGTTGTCCATGGCGGTGTTGCCGCGTGCCAGTTGCTGTTTCTGGCCCAACATGATCCAAGGGCGTGGTTTTTCCATGGTCCAGCGGCTGAAGGCCACGTTGCTGCGCACCAGGCTTTGCTGGGCATCACCGAGGGTGATGCCGTGCCAGTGATTGACGAGGACCACGTTGCACTCCACCACGAATTGGACCAGCGGCCCGTCAAAAAAGCCAATGCCCTGCAAGGGATTGGGGTATGGCAGGTCATCGCGCTCCCGGGCCACAATCACGTTGCCTTCGACGCGGACACCGCGGAGGGTACCCCGGCCCACATTGAACAAAAAGGCCTGGATGCCGTCATCGTGGTTGTCGTCGCCTTCTTCCGCGCCCACAAAGTTATTTTTAACCACATTATAGCGGACCACCTGGCCATCGCGGGTTACCCGGATGCCGTCCGCCGAATAATTGGCCACGACGTTGCCTTCACAAATGACATCGGGGGCGCACAGATTGATGCCAAAGCGGGTGTTGAGCACAAAATTGTTGCGGGCCACATGGCTGCGCCCGTATCGGCCCAGCCAGATGCCGCTTTGCGGTTTGGTCACCCAGTCTTTGGCGGACCACTTTGCGGTGTCGAGGACGCTGAACACGAAGCAGTCCTCCACCACCAGTTGCTCGCTGTCATCCTGGCCCCGTTCGCCCAGCATCACGAGGCTGTGAGGCGGCTTCTCTATGGGGTTCGGAGCCAGGGAGGGGGAAATCATCAGGCCTTTCACGCGCCAGCGGCTGCCGCCGCCAATGTCCACCCAGCCCAAATGGGGGGTGTGTCCAGGCTCCGCGGCAAAGGTGATAAACTCCTTGTTGTAGCCGGTGGGAATGCGAATCGTACCATGCCAGCCGCTGCGCAGCCAGAGGGTGTCGCCGGCTTTGACAGGGGCGCCTGGATTGATGGTTTTCCCCTGGGCATCCAGGGATTGAATTTTCCGGGAAGTGATCACTTCCTCCACGGTTCGCCAGGGCCTGGCTGCGCTGCCGTCGCCCTGGGGTGATCCTTTCAGGGGGTCGCAATAAAAGTCTGCGCCCATGACGGGCCAGGCCAGAAGCCCCATTACCCATGCGCCTGCAAGCGCCCTAATGTGGAATTTCATCTGCAAAAAGTGTCGGCTTTATTATGCCGGTCATCTGCCGGGGTCAAGGCTCCGTTTTCTGGTTGCGCGCCGGCGGGGTGTGCCGGAGCAGCCGATTGGCCCAAACCAGAAAATGTTTCATGTTGGACTGGCTTTCATGCCCGCCGTCATGCTGGCGCCAGGCCAGTTCTCCTTCCAGCAACCCCACCCCCACGGGCGGCATGGGTGCCGTGCGATAGTCTTCCTTGACCCCCAAGTCCCTGGCGCCCAGGAGGCGGAAGACCGGCTGGGCGGCCACTGCAGCCATGAAACTGCCCTGTTGATCCAGCCATAGGGCATCCCCCCGCTCGGGAATGCCGTAACTGATGAACACCGGGCGCGGGGCGCACAAGGCGATCAGCATGTGCGAATCCACCGGCAAATCGGCGGGCGTTTTGGCGCCGTGTCGGCCCTCCGCGGCGGCATACTTCAAGAAGTTGCCCGCCATCCAGTGGTATTCCCCTGAACTGGCCAGCGTTTCCACGGCCTCGCCAAAGTTGCGCCGCAACAGCGTGGCGCCGCCCTTGCCGGAAGACCCCACTAAAGCCACGGCAAAACGCGGCTCGAAGGCCAGGGTCACCAAGGCCGCCTTGCCAAAGCGCGACACGCCCTCGATGCCCACGCGTTTGGCGTCCACCTTGGGATCGGTTTCCAGATAGTCCAGCGCCCGGGCCGCGCCCCACGCCCAGGCGCGCAGCGCGCCCCAATCCTCCGGCTGGCGCGGCTGGCCACGGTTCACCAATCCGATGATGCCTCTGGTCAGGCCGGCGCCGTTGTCGGCTTGAATGCTGTTGGGATTCAAAATGGCGTAGCCCCAACCGTTGGCGATGAGCTGCTCGGTGGAGGGGGGATCGCCGCTCCGATTGCCACCGCCCAAAAAGCCGGGCGGGCCGGGGGCCGCCTCACCGGGACGGCGCGGGAAACCGCTGCCGAAGCCGCCAAACATCATCAGCACCGGCACCGGTTGGGTGGCCTCCAGCGGGGTGACCAGAGTAAACTGGATCTCGACCTGGATGTTGGTGAACAAGGAGTTGTCCACGCAGCCAACCAGGCGTTTGGCCAGGACCGGCAGATTGCCCACCACTCGATCGGTGGCCTGCGACACCACCTGCCAAGTCACCTTGGGCACGTTGCGGGGGACCCGCCCAAGGACTTCGCGCTCGTAGTCCTCCACGATTTCCGGGCGGCGGAGTTTCCACCACTGCTCTGGCGTGGTGACCTTCTGGCCATTTTTCAGGGTCAGCAGGTCGGGCAAATCAGGATAGGGATTGGCCTTGGCCGGATCATAGTTGGCGGAATTGGTGCGGCCGGGCTGGGCGGCAGGCCCCGGACGCAGCCGGGTAATGCCCAGTTGCTCCATCATGAGGCGATGATCCTGCTGGGCGGTCCAGTTCTGCGGCGTGGGGGATTGCCCCTGCAACGACGGCAGCAGGAGGCTGGCGCCCAAGAATACCCAAAGCAAGCTTGCGCCCAGGGGCGGTGAGTTGCGGGGGGAGGAGGCACAAGGTCCCTCCAACGGCTGGCGAGTGTGCGTGGCGAGGTGCATGCAACCATTTAACGGCGTTCAGGCGGTTTTTCCATACTTTTGTTTGCCGGTTGGCAATGAGGCCCACCAAGGAATGGGGACTCGCTGCGGGCCGAAGAAGGTTGCATGACCAAGGCGGGCCATGGAGGGTATGCTACGCCATATCTTGCGTATGAGGGAGGCCTCCTGCGCTCCGGACTTGTCAGACGGCCCGGCTAGGCGCAGGATATGGTCACCAAATGCAATCAACACCGGCAATGGTTATGACGCTTACGCGAATGATGGGATGGTTGGGCCTGATGGCGCTGACGGCAGGCGGGCTTTGTTCGGCAGGGCTGCTGAGGGCCCAGCCGGCTGAGTCCCAGGCTGCACTTGAACAACGTCTGGCTCTGCCCGCCACCGATGAAGGACTGCCGGGAGCCGGCCCCATCCGCCGGTATGACTGGTTCAAGAAACTCTGGCTGCAGCGCCGCCTGATGTGGGCCAGGGAAGTGGCCCAAGATCAAAATGCCGTGGTTTTCCTGGGCGATTCCATCACCCAGGGTTGGGGCGATCAATTGAAGAAGCACTTCCCCGGGCTTAAAGCGGCCAACCGGGGCATCAGCGGCGATACCACGCGCGGCGTCTTGATTCGGTTGAAAGAAGATGTGCTGACGCTGCAACCCAAAGCCGTAGTGTTGCTGATTGGCACGAACGATTTGGAGGAGGGCGCCGATCCAGAAACCATCGCGGCCAATCTGAAACTCATTTTGGCCGAGTTGAAACGGCACAACCCCCAAATGCCCATCTTGTTGTGCCAGGTGTTTCCCAGTTCAGCCACCAAGAAGCGTCCGGCAGATAAAATCCGCCGCATCAATGAACTGTATGCCGCCGCAGTGAAAGGAGACAAGCAGGTGACGCTGCTGGATACTTATACCCTCTTTGCCAACGCCCAAGGCGATGCACGGCCGGAGGAGTTCCCTGACCTGCTGCATCCCAACGCCGCCGGTTACACCAAGTGGGCCGCCATGTTGAAGGAGGAACTGGTCCGCCTGCAGTTGTGGCAACCGCAAAACCCTGCGGCGCAGTAACGGGCGCTGCCCTTGGGTTGCCGACGCCTAGCGCCGCTCAATCATCTGGCGGAACTCCGCAAAAAGCGGGATGGAATCGTGGGGGCCGGGGGAGGCTTCCGGGTGGTACTGCACGCAGAAGATGGGTTTGCGTTTGTGGCGCAGGCCTTCCACCGTCTGATCGTTCAAATTGATGCGGTTGACCACCACGTCCGGCGGCAAGGAGGCGGGGTCCACGGCAAAACCAT
Organism: Verrucomicrobiia bacterium; assembly: GCA_026414565.1. NCBI lineage: Bacteria > Pseudomonadati > Verrucomicrobiota > Verrucomicrobiia > Verrucomicrobiia bacterium. The sequence continues at coordinate 65,931 of JAOAIT010000041.1, read as the reverse complement.
GATTTTGGGAGGTAATTTCCACCCGGCCCGATTCGAGGTCCTTCACCGGCTGATTGCCGCCCCGATGGCCAAACTTCAGTTTGAAGGTGCGCCCGCCGAGTGCCTGGCCGAGAATCTGGTGCCCCAAACAAATGCCAAACATGGGCAGGCCGGTCTCCACCAGCTCCCGCACCGCCGCCACGGCATAATGCAGGGCCGCCGGGTCCCCGGGGCCGTTGGAGAGGAAAATACCCGCAGGCTTGTATTTCAGCACCTCCGCTGCCGGGGTGTAGGCCGGCACCACCTGCACACGAAAACCATGCTGCCGCAGGCGGCGCAGAATGTTGTACTTCATCCCGAAGTCATAGGCGACAATCGGGATGTCCGCCGGCGGCAAGGGGGCCCGCACCTCCCGCGGGTTGACAGCGTCACTGCCCTGCACCAACCGGAAACTGGCGCTTTGCTCGTCCTTTTCGTCCCAAAGGAATGGCTCGGCATGCGTGACATCCTTGACGTAGTCCATGCCAACCATCCCGTGCCAGGCACGCGCGCGCTCCACGGCCTCGGCGTCTGAAACGTTGCCCTCCGTGCTGAGAAAGCCCTTCATGGCCCCCACCACCCGCAATTTTTTGGTCAAGGCCCGGGTATCAATGCCTTCGATTCCCGGAATGCCATATTGCTCGAGGTACTCGGCCAGCGTGGCGTCCGCCCTCCAGTTGCTGACCACCGGAGAAAGTTCACGGATGACAAAACCCGCCACGTGAGGCCGCCAAGATTCCACGTCCTGGCGGTTGATGCCATAATTCCCAATCAAGGGGTAGGTCATGGTGACAATTTGCCCCTTGTAGGAAGGATCCGTGAGGATTTCCTGGTAACCGGTCATCGAGGTATTGAAACACACCTCGCCGCAGGCCGAGGTTTTCGCCCCAAAAGCCTTGCCGTGGAACACCGTCCCGTCTTCCAGTGCCAGAATAGCGCTCATGATAGTTGCCCGCACCGGCGCGCGATGCTAAGGCTCAAGGTGCCACCGTCAAGCCGGAATGACAAATCAAAGAAAACAAAAAACGCGCCGCGGCAGGAACCACGGCGCGTCAAACCGGTCAGTGCCGGCCAGGGCAGCCAGTTACGGAAGCACCACGCGATAGAACTTGCGCTCGCCGGTCAGCGGGGCCACAAACGGACTGGTGGCATTGGGCACGGGCGTCCACGGCCCCGTAATATTGTCTGCCTGCTCCAGCCGCGTGCCAATGAACGGCCACCTTAACTGCAGGCCCTGGGTCACCGGCGCCGCCTGCAGCCGCAACACGGGCAAGCTCACCTGCTTGACCGTCGGCTCCGGCCCCAGGCCGGCATTGACGTTGGCCGGGCTGTAATTCAGGTCGGTGGTCAGGACAATCTTGTCGCAATAGAAACCATCCTCGCGCATGTACACCTGCACACGGTGCACCCCGGCGCTGGGTACATCCAGGTACACCCGGCCGCCGGTGGTATCACTGATACTGCCCCAGTGCCAGCCGGACATGCCCAAATCATACCCCTGTTGCACGTTCTGGGCGGAGGAAGGTACGACATTATTCAGACCCACATGGATGGAATTATCGGCGCCCCCCTCGGCTCCGCCCCGCACCCAGACGTAATAGCGGCCGGGGCCGGGGAACTGGACAAAGAAATCCAGGGAGGTCGCCTCGTTGCCACTGGGACGGTTGCCCTCGGTGTTGGGCATGGCCCGCATGGCGCCGCGTCCGGAGTATCCGGCCCGGTTGGTCACCAAAATCCAATATCGCTCCACGCCTTCCCAGACGCGGGAGATCATCTCATCGTAATCCTCCGCCTCCATGACCACCAGGTTTTGCGGGCCGCCTGGCGTTAAGAGGCCCGTGCGCTCGATGCGGGCGCTGACCGTGGCGTAGTTGTCCACCAGGTCAAACGCCTGCGCGGTGACCACATAAAAGGTATCATTGGTGAGCGGACTAACCACGTAGAGCGTCACGGTCCGGCCATCCGCGGAGAGCACCGGCCGGATGAGGTCATTCACCGGCACAGGCGAATTGTCGAGCAGGTTGGTGACGGCATAATAGACGGGGTCCTCGGCGATTGAGCGATTCACCAATTCATCGAATTCCACGATGATGGCGGTGGGATTGCCCGGGCTGTTGATGGCCTTGACGATGGAGGGCGGGACGGCATCCTGGCTGACGGTTACAGTCGCGACTGCGCTGGTGGCCACCACCCCTGGCGCCGCCACCAAGACCCGCCACTGCGAGCCATCATCCGCCATGCTCAACAGGCGGGTGGTGTAGCTATTGGTCAGGACCACGGCCACATTGGTGAAAGCATCCACACCGTTCCACCGCTGCCAGGTGTACACCAGCGGGGCGTTGGTGGGTGTGACCGCGGCCGCCACAGTGAAGGTATGCGTGCGATTCTGCAAAATCGTGCGGCCTTGTGGCTGGGTGGTAATGGCCACCTGCACCGCAGAAGGATCCGCGAGCACTTCCAAGGCTTCGGCAGGAATAATCACCGGCCCCGTCCCCGAGGGCGGCTGCCAGGCGACCTGGACGTAGTCGCCTCCCGTGCCCTCCTTCCACAAAGCCTCCAAGGCATACCGCTGGCCCGCTTCCAGGAAGATGGACACCGACTGCCCGGAAGTGAAGGGCTGGTTGGCGCTGGCCTGCTGGGCGATCGTGTTCAGCGTGGAGAAATCAGCCGTCGAGCCGAGGCGCAGCTCCGTGCCGTCGTCACCGCGGATGAAGAAGGTGAAAAAGCCGGACTCCAACGGGCGCAGCCAGCCAATCAAACGGCCACCGTAGTTGTCCCGGTTGGGGACGGTCTGCACCGTTTGGGCTGAATTGACATAGAACAGCTCGTCCCAGAAGTTGGGATAATTGGGCGAGGTGATCAGGGAGGCGATGTCGTTGCCCGTGAGGTTGAAATACCGCTGGGCGGCCAAGAAACCACGGCTGGACACCCAGCCGTAGAAACTCAATTCCGTGCCGCCCGCCAGCCAGTTGGTATAGTAAGAGCGGTCCGGGATCCCCTCCACCACCATCACCGTGTAACGCTGCCCCTGGGTCAGTGGTTCGGTTACAATCTGCAGCCGGCGGCCATCGGCGGAAAGGGTGGCGCTTTGAATCGCCAACGGCGGGTTGAATACGTAATTATTGAGGTTTTGGGCCTGTGCCGCCTGGACCGGTTCGGAGAAAAACAGCCAGACCTGATTCATGGACACGTCCGCGGTAACCTGGGTCACCTGCGGCGCATTGGTGTCCACGATCACCGTCAACCGGGCCACGGCGCTGGTGGCGCTGCCGTTGCGATTGGTGGCCACCACCCGGAATTGCTGGCCGTCCTGCGGGGGATTCACCGTGCCCAGGGCCAGCGTCGAGCTGGTGGCACCCGGGATGTTGGTAAAGCTGCCCACCCCATCCCATTTCTGCCACTGAATCGCCCGCGGCGGCGCCCCGGTCACCGTCACACTCAGATTAACCACTGTTCCCTCAGGTACGGTTACGTCCCGCAAATTGTTGGCAAAACCCACCGGGGCCGCCGGATCAAATGGCAGTTGCCCCCGGTTCGCCGCAATTTCCACGGCTTTCAAAAACATGCTTTCGCCCGTGGCAGTCAAATTTTCCACGCAGTGTTGAAGAATATCGCCACCGGTGGCAGGTTCACGACTGCTGGCGGCAAAATACATGCGATACCCGCCCAGAATGTCCGCCCCCCCGCGTACGGGCGTGCCTGCTGGCCATTCCATGATGACGGGGATGTTGTTGCGGGCGACGCCACCCAGGTCGGTGAAATCAGCCACTGCCAGAACCCGCCCCCCGCTAACGGGGCCTTCCAGAATCTGGCTGGTGTTGCGATGGATAGGCTCGTCATAAGGATTGGCGGTTACGTTGCCATTCATGGCCACTTCACTAAAGATGTAACCAATGAGAGGATCGGCCAGGTTCACCGCCCGCACCGGCGTGGGGGTATCATCCAACATGGTGTTGCCCGTGCACCACCCCAAACGGTTCGCTCGCACCAGATAGGCATTGATGGTCATCAGCGGCTTGGTGACATTGACATTCCAATCTATGACCTGGGGACTCTGAAAGGCGGCACTGGCCACGGCACGGCCCAGAATAATCAGGTCATAACTATTAATTTGTGACAGAATCTGGGGAGTCAGCCGTGTATTTAGGTCATTAGGCCCGTTAAAACGGGTCACGGTATGCCCGGCGCTTTGGAGAATAGTGATGAAGCCTCCATCAGGGTAATTGCCGGGGTCGGAAAAGGTGTTGTCAGTGCCATTGTCACTCACCCACAAGATGTTGGCGGCATGAGCTGGCCCTATGACCAACAACAGGGCAGCTAATGCAAGGCCCAGGAAACTGGGGAACATGGAATAACGGCGGCGATGCAGCGTTTTCATAAGGCTGTGCTTTTGGGTTTCGTAACTATCTATAATCCGTTTTGTGTGATTCGCAATAAGAAAGTTAATAAATCCCCCCTTGATGCCCACCGGGGGGCGGGGATAGAGTCGGCCCCCGTCTGATGCTGCGAGGACGCGCCAGATTCATCGAGCCGGCGGTCACCGTGCTGCTGCCCGTCTATAACGCGGCCGCCACCCTGCGCACCGCCATTCGCAGCATTTGCGCGCAGACCTTCTCCGACTGGGAACTGCTGGTGGTGGACGATGGGTCAACGGATGACTCCGCGGTTATTACCCAGCAGCTTGCCTTGAATGATCGCCGCATCCGGCTGCTGCGTCGTCCCCATGAAGGGCTGGTGGCGGCCTTGGAGGCGGGATTGCAAGAGGCCCGCGGCCGTTATATAGCCCGCATGGATGCCGATGACATCTGCTATCCCGACCGGATGGAAAAGCAGGTGGAAATGCTGGATTGGGATAGTGAACTGGGACTGGTGGGCGGCCTGGTGGAATACGGGGGGGACGCGGCGGCGCAGCGGGGCTATGCCCTGCATGTGGAGTGGATGAACAGCCTGAGCAAACCGGAAGACATCTATGTGAACCGGTTTATTGAATCCCCGTTTGCCCATCCGTCCGTCATGTTTCGCCGCAACCTGATTGATCGTTACGACGGGTATCGCGCCGGCCCCTTCCCCGAGGACTATGAACTCTGGCTGCGGTGGATGGATGCGGGGGTTGCCGTGGCCAAAGTCAAGCATCGGGTTATCATCTGGAATGATTCCCCGCATCGGCTGTCGCGCCAGGATCCTCGTTACACCCCCGAAGCCTTTTACACCATGAAGGCTTTTTATCTGGCCCGGGCGGTGAAGCGCCTCCTGCAGGGCCGTGCCCTGTGGATTTGGGGAGCTGGCCGAGTGACCCGCAAACGCGCCGCTCCGCTGGCGCAACAGGGGCTGAACATTGCCGGTCATGTGGATGTGGATCCTGCCAAATGCCAGCCTGGCCGCGCCGCGCATGTCACCATCCTGCCCCACCAATTGCCACCCCCCGAAGCAGCCTTTGTCATTGGTTATGTGGGCAACCGGGGTGCGCGCCCACTGATTCGGGAGGCGTTGGGGCAAAGAGGTTTTGTGGAAGGGCGGGACTTTCTCATGGCCGCGTGAAAGGCTGCTTTGGCCTTTGCACCCTGCCCGCTTTGCCGTAAAAATAAAGCGTATGACAAGTTCATCGCCCCAGGCGGTACGTCTGGCGGAATTACTGTCACCCGCCACCATTTTGCTGCACCTGCGCGCCGGGGATCGCGAGGCGGTCTTGCAGGAACTGGCAGAGACGGCAACGCGCGTGCTGGAAAAGACACATCTGACGCAAAGTCTCTACCAGGCCTTGCGCGAGCGGGAACTTCTGTACAGCACGGGGATTGGCGATGGGGTGGCCCTGCCCCACTCGCGCACCGTGCCGCCTGAGCTGACCGTCCGGCCCCTGCTGGTCTTTGGCAGGCACAGCGGTGGCGTCCATTTCCACGCCATTGATCATCGTCCTGTGCATCTGTTTTTTCTGGTGTTGGCGGCCAATGCCAGCCAGCACCTCTATCTTTTGGCGCGTTTGAGCAGAGTACTGCGACAATCCGCCGTCCGTGAAGCCCTGCTCAAGGCCACAGGACCCGAGCAAGTCATTGCCGCGGTGCGTGAGGGGGAAAGCCTGTTGCCCTGATCTAGCGGCTCTCGCCGGGAAAACCCTGTTGCCGGAGCGCCTCATATAGCACCAGGGCCACACAATTGGAGAGGTTCAAGGAGCGGGCCTGGGGATGAAACATGGGGATGCGCAGCCAGCGGTCAGGGTATTGTGCCAGCAACGCCTTGGGCAAACCGGCGGTTTCCCGGCCGAAAACCAGATAATCCTCCAGTCCAAAGGTGACTTCGGCATAGTGCCGCTGGCCCCGGCTTTCGATCAACCAGAGGCGGGCGGAGGCAGGCAGGGATGCCGCAAAAGCGGGCCAGTCCGGCCATCGGCGCCAGGTGACATGTTGCCAGTAATCCATGCCGGCCCGTTTGAGCTGCCGATCATCCAAGTGAAAACCAAACGGCTCAATGAGGTGCAACGTGGTGCGGGTGGCCGCGCATAAGCGGGCGATATTGCCGGTATTGGGGGGGATTTCCGGTTCAACCAGAACAACGTTCATGAGCCGGGCTGCTTGAAGGTCACCAGCGCCTCGTTAACACTGCCGCGCCGGTAACCTTCCAAATCCACCGTCACGTGGGCATACCCCAAGGCCCGCAGGCCGGCGGCGATCCGAGCTCCCAGCCCGTTGCCCAGGAATTTGGGCAATTCCGCGGTGCCGACTTCAATGCGGGCCAGATGGCGCACCCCGCCCTCGGCGCTCTTCAATTCATGGTGCCGCACCCGGACATCGTAAAAGCCGGCATCCCGCAATAAATACTCGGCTTCTTCGATCATGCGCAATTTTTCCACCGTCACCGGTTCGCCGTAGGGGATGCGTGAGCTGAGGCAGGCCATTTGTGGCTTGTCGGCCGTGGGCAGGCCCAGACGGGCGGACAGTTGCCGGATCTCGGCCTTGGTCAGTCCGGCCTCCTTCAAGGGGGCTCGCACTTGAAACTCGCTGGCGGCCTGGGCGCCTGGCCGATGATCTCCAATGTCACTGGCGTTTTCACCGTAGGCGATGACGGCATAACCTTCGGCCCGGGCCAGCGGGGCCAGTTCGGTGAAGAGTTCAAATTTGCAGAAATAACATCGGTTGTTGGGATTGGCCAGGTATTGCGGATTGTTAAACTCGGCCGTTTTCACTACCCGGACGGGGAAGCCATGCTTGCGGCCCAACTCCAACGCTTCGGCCAGCTCCCGCCGCGGCAAGCTGGGGGAATCGGCAATTACGGCCAGCGCACGCTCTCCCAAAACGTCATGTGCCACCCAGGCTAGAAACACCGAATCCACCCCCCCGCTGTAGGCCACCAGGCAGGAGCCGTAGGACTCCAAACGCTCGCGCAGAGCCTTGTATTTTTCGTCCAGCACACGCTTAACTTGGCATTGCTTGGGCCGAATGTCGAGCCGGTTGCTTGCCGGGGTTTCAGACCCCCCCAAATCGCCGGTGCCGGCGGGTGTATTCCTCCAAAGCGGCGTAGAGTTGCGGTTTGCGAAAATCCGGCCACAGGGTGGGGGTGACCACCAGCTCGGTGTAGGAAATCTGCCAGAGCAAAAAGTTGCTGACGCGCATTTCGCCGCTGGTGCGGATGAGCAGGTCGGGGTCGGGATAGTGCCGGGTATAGAGATGTTGCGCCACCACCTGTTCGTTGATTTCTTCCGGCTCCAGTTGGCCTGCCTTTACCTTTGAGGCGATCGTGCGCATGGCCTCCACCAATTCGGTGCGTCCGCCATAGCTCAACGCCAGAATGAGTGTCAATCCGTTGTTCTTGGCCAGGGCCGCCTGGGTCTTTTTCAACTGATCCTGGACAAACTCCGGCAACCGGTACACCTGGCCGATCACCTCCAACCGCACATTATTGCGTTGCAGCTCGGCGACTTCTGTTTTCAAAAACCGGGCCAGGTACTTCATCAAGGTATCCACCTCGTCCTTGGGCCGGTTCCAGTTTTCCACGGAAAAGGCGTAGAGGGTGAGATATTTGATGCCCAACTCGCCACAGGCACGCACCACCGCCCGCACCGATTCCACGCCATGCCGATGCCCTTCCACGCGGGGCAGGCCCCGCTGCTTGGCCCATCGGCCGTTGCCATCCATGATGATGGCCACATGTACCGGCAGATTGGCTTTGGCCTGTGGGCTTAAAAGGGGAGCCGATGCCGGACTGGCACTCATCGGAAATTAGGGAGACGGTTACTTGACGAAAATGGTTTGCTCCCGCCCTGGCCCTACCGAGGCGATGCTGATCGGCGCGCCGGTCAAGTCGCTCAATGCCTTGAGATAGGCCCGGGCTTTGGCGGGCAGGTCCTTCCACCGTTGGACTGTGGAAGTTGGCTGCCGCCAGCCCGGCAGCTCCACATAGACCGGCTCGCACTGGGCCAGCAGCGCGGCATCGCTGGGCACATAATCATACTGGCGGCCACCCGCGCGATAGGCCACACAGACCTTGAGGGTTTCCAGCGTGTCCAAACCGTCAATATTGGTCACGGCCAGTTCATCAATGCCATTGACCATGACGGCATGCCGGACAGCCACCGCATCAAACCAGCCACAACGCCGCGGCCGCCCGGTCGTCGCCCCAAATTCGCGTCCCATGGCATGGAGCATGTCGGCAATTTCGGCGTTTTCCGTGGGCAACGGCCCCTCCCCCACCCGGGTGGTATAAGCTTTCATGACGCCCACCACGCGGTCCATGCGGTTGGGCGGCACGCCTGAGCCGGTGCAGGCTCCGCCGGCGGTGGTGTTGGAGGAGGTCACATAAGGATAGGTGCCGTGGTCAATATCGAGAAATGTGCCCTGGGCGCCCTCAAAGAGGATGTTCTTCTTTTGCCGCAGGGCCTGATTGAGCAGGACGACGGTGTTGGTGACGAAAGGCTGCAACCGTGCACCGGCCGCCTGATAGTCAGCCAGCACCTTCTTGTACGACAACGGCTTGGCGCCCAACGCCTTGAGCACTTCGTTGTTTTCCTTGATGCGGTTTTTTAAGGCCTCGGCAAAGCGCTCCGGCTGAATCAAATCCAGCAGGCGCAACCCCACCCGCGCAGCCTTGTCCCCATACGCCGGCCCAATGCCCCGCTTGGTGGTGCCGATTTTGTTGCGTCCCTTGCGGACTTCCCGCTGGGCGTCCAGCTCGCGGTGGTAAGGAAATACGACATGGGCGGTCTCACTTAAGGCCAGGTTTTGGGGGGTAACTTTCACGCCCAACTTTTCCAGGCCGTCGATTTCCTCACACAAGCTGACCGGATCCACCACCACCCCATTGCCCACCACACAGACCTTGCCCTTGTGCAAAATGCCCGAGGGCACCAAGTGCAGGACGTATTTGACGCCCTTCAGGATGACGGTGTGTCCGGCGTTGTTGCCGCCCTGAGTGCGCACAACCAGATCGGCCGACTCCGTCAGCACATCAATAATTTTGCCTTTTCCCTCATCGCCCCATTGGGCGCCAACCAGAATGGTGGTTGCCATAAAATGATTAAATCACCAGTTACTACAGGCAGCAAAGGACCCGGGAGTGTAAATCCGGGGTGACATCCGCGCCATTTACAAACAAACGTTAGGGGGCACCCCCAAGGGGTGTCAAGCCGCGGTTGGCATGACCTGGGCCGCGGCGGACGCGGCGGAAAAGCGGGTCTTTAACCAAAAATCGCTTGAACAGATTCCCGTCAATTATTACAAAGTTCTTAATATCGAGTGACATTTGGATGTACCGGCCCCTCATCCAAGGATCACGCCGGTGAGCTGGTTGCAGAGTGGGGAATCATGAGCAGGCTGTCATTGCCGGCACAGGGCTGCCGGGCGAAGGAGTGCACGCATTCCCGTAAGAGAATTGCGCCAAGGCTCGTGGATGTGGCCTTGTCCGTATCCATGGCCAATCTGCTGATGATTCGGGCCTGGTTCTCCATCCTCTATGACGAAGATTTCGGCTATTACAATCGGCAACCGGTCAATCTGGCCACCCTGCTGGCGCTGCTGGTGAGCCTGCTGGCCCTGGCGGGGGTGACATTTCTGGGCCTGCAACTCTGGCGCCGCCTACGCTGGCGTTGGAGCCGCCCCGTGGGGGTGCTGTTTTCACTGGCCTTGCTGCTGATCCCGGTCAATTTTTTCCGGCTCTCCGTGCTGGACATTCCCGGCGCCACCATAATCGGTCTGGCCAAACATCCGCTGTTTCTAGCCGGGAGCGCGGCAGGTTGTTTTCTGGTCTTTTGGCGCTGGACCTGGGCAGCTAGGTTTCTGCGCGCCGTGTTGTTTATTTTGTTGCCCCTGAGCCTGTTAAGTGGGGGCAAATTGCTGCTAGTCCTGGGCGGTGTGCTGAAATTGCGCCAGCACGAAGGCCCCCCCAAACTGGCCTCCCTGCTTCCTGAAGGACGCTCCCAACCACGCCTAATCTGGCTGGTGTTTGACGAGCTGGATTTTCGCCTGGTTTTTCAAGAGCGCCCGGCGGGGTTGTGCCTGCCGGAATTGGACCGGCTGCGCGCGGAGGCGTTGTTTGCCACACATGCGCGGCCGCCGGCGTACGGCACATTGCTCTCCATGCCCGCCCTAACCACTGGCGAGCTGGTGCGCAAAGCCAGCCCCTGCTCTCCATTTGATCTGCAGTTGGAGGTGGCCGCCACCGGCGAGATAAGGCGGTGGAGCCAGATGCCAAATATTTTTGAAGATGCCCGCCGTCTGGGTTACAACAATGCCATTGTCGCCTGGCATCATCCCTACCGCCGGGTCTTCAGCAACGTGGTGAGCGTTTGCGAATGGTTCCCTTCGCCGGTCTTCGAGCAGGCGCGCGGCTCCAACTTTACCGCCGCGCTGGTCAACCAATGGTGCTCCATGGTGGCCCCTTTGCAACAGCGCCGCCTGCAAATTCGCATCCAGCAACAAGCAGAAGCCGCCGCTCTCCAAATGGTCACCAACCGGCAACTGGGCCTGGTCTTTTTGCATTTGCCGCCCCCGCACAAGCCGGGGATTTACGTGCCGGAAAAGGATGCGTTCACGCTCTGGCAGTTTTCCACCGTGCAAGGCTACTGGGACAACCTGGTATTGACCGACCGCATGCTGGGCCGCCTGCGGGCGGCACTGGAAGACCAAGGCCAGTGGGAGAACACATGGCTGGTGATCACGGCCGACCATGCCTGGCGGGAATCCCACCGCTATGATGGCCGTTTCGATGAACGGGTCCCCTGGCTGCTGAAGGCCCCGGGACGCTGTGCTGGTGGGCCGTATGATCGCCGTTTCAATACCGTGGTCACGCGCCATCTGCTGCTGGCCATCATGCGCGAGGAAGTGCGCACCGCCGATGCGGCCCGCCACTGGCTGAACCAACACGCCCCCGATCTGCCGCCGGTGACGGATTTGTCCCCCAACGATCATTGAGGCGTGGCTCTCAGAAAAGGGACTTACAAGGCCGGAGCAATCACGTAACTCTCCCCCGCCTGGGTGGGGAAACTCCACACCGTCCCCAGCCGCACCGCGCGGAGGGTACGCCCGTCGCGGGTGGTCACCTGTGGCGCCCCGGCCAGCCGCAGCACACACGGATTGCCCAGCAGGCTGCGGATTTCCACCTGCTCCAACCGCCCCTCCCGCCAGGTCATGCGGCTGATCTCAAAACCGCCGCGCGCGCGCAGACCGCGGACCTCGCCCGCGGCCCAGGCTTTGGGCAGGGCCGGCAGCAAATGCAGCTCGTACACCGGCATCTGATGGACGCCGGTGATACCGGGGGCAGGCACGTGGCTTTGCAGCAGCATCTCCGCAATGCCCGCGCTGCCGCCAAAATTGCCATCAATTTGAAAGGGCGGATGCGCGCAAAACAGATTGCCATAGACACCGCCGCCCCCCGTCATGTTCACGCCTTCAAAGTCCACTACGCGGAGCAGGTTGCGCAGCAGTTTATGAGCCCGGTCGCCGTCATGAAGACGGGCCCAGAAATTAATCTTCCACGCCATGCTCCATCCCGTGCCGGCGTCGCCGCGGGCCTCAAGGGACTTGCGCGCCGCCGCCCACCACTCCGGGGTGGCCGCCGTGATTTGGGAGCCGGGATGCAGCGCAAATAGATGGGATACATGCCGGTGTTGCGGCTCGGCCTCACCATATTCCCGGGCCCATTCCAACAGGCGGCCATCACGGCCGATTTGCGGCCCCAGCAACTTGGCCTGGGCTTCGGACACCCGGCGCGGAAACTGATCCTTCACCCCCAGCACCCGCGCCGCGGCCAGGGCGTTGCGAAAGTTTTCCCAGATGATCTGCTGCTCCATGGCCGGTCCCATGCTCAGCGAGCCGCGCTGGCCGTCGGGGGTGATAAACACATTCTCCGGCGAATTGGCCGGTCCGCTCACCAGCCTGCCCGTCTCGGGTTGCGGCACCAGCCAGTCCAACGAAAACTCGGCGGCGGCACGCAGGGCGGGCCAGTCGCGTGTGAGCTGGGGGCGATCCCCCGTAAAGGCAAAGTGTTCCCACAAATGCGTGGCCAGCCAGGCCCCCCCTGCCGGAAACAAACCCCACCCCGGATGCTCGCCAGGGGCCGTGAACCCCCAGGGGTTGGCAATGGTGTGCACGGTCCAACCCGCCGCGTCGTAATGCACCCGGGCCGTCTTTGCGCCGGGCACGCTGAGAAAGCGGATAAAATCCAACAAGGGCACGTGGCACTCGGCCAGGTTGCCCACCAGCGCCGGCCAGTAATTCATCTGGACATTGATATTGGCGTGGTAATCGCCATTCCACGGGGTCTGAATTGTGTCCGCCCATAATCCCTGGAGGTTGGCCGGTAACGAGCCGGGCCGCGAGCTGCCCATGAGCAGATAACGGCCGTATTGAAAATACAGCACTGCCAAGCCAAGGTCTTCGCCTCCCTTACTGAAGGCGGCCAGCCGTTCATCCGTCGGCAACCGGGCGGCCTCACTGCGCCCGAGGTCCAAGCTGACCCGCCGGAACAGCGCCTGATGATCCTGAATGTGGGCGGCACGGAGCTCGGCGTAGGTTTTGCGGGCCGCCGCCTGGAGCTGGTTCTCTGTGGTTTTCAGGGGGTCAGGTCCGCGAAAGTTGCCATAGACCATTTGATAGTCCGTGGCCGCGGTCAGCAGCAACAGCACCTCCGTGGCCCCTTCCACCCGCAAGCGCTCTCCCTCGGCCGTCACACGGCCACCGACAGGGAGGAGCCGTAGGCGGGCGGCAAACTGCATGCCATTGGTGGCCCGGCCGTCAAACATCTGACCGCTCATGACCAGTTCATTGGAGGAAACCGCGCGGGTGACCGCCATTTCGGAACGGCGCAACGCCACAGTGAAAGACAACTGGTTTTGCTGATCCGCCCCCAACAGCATGACCAGTGCTTGGTCCGGATGACTGGCAAAGATTTCGCGGGTAAAGGTCACGTGCCCAAGCTGATAAGTGGTACGCGCCAGCCCTGTGTCCAAATCCAACTGCCGACGATAGGCGGAAGGCACCTGATTGGTGTCGCCGGCAAACTCAATCCACACATCGCCAAAGGTTTGATAGGAACCATAGGGCACCCGGGCGCCGCGCCCGTGGCCGGAACCCTTACCGGCGCAAATCAATTTCTGCACACCCAGCCGATCCGCTTCTGTTTGTTTGCCTTCGGCCAGCAGGCGGCGGATTTCCGGCAGCGCTTTCAAGGCCTCCGGGTTGTTGGGGTCCTCCGGGCCACCGGACCATAGACTGATTTCATTGAATTGCAGCCGCTCACGCCATACTCCGCCAAAGACCATCGCTCCCAGCCTGCCATTGCCGACCGGCAAGGCCCGCGTCCAGCGGGAGGCCGGCTGGCGATACCACAACAGGGTGTCCTCGGCGGCCGCCGCACCGCGCCCCGTCCACACCGCGGCTTGGAACAAAAGAATGATCGCAATACTCGACCTAAAGGCAGGTACTCGTTGCATGGTGGCGAGTTTAGCGCTGCCGACCGTACCGACAAGCTCCAACTCCCCCCCCGGGCCGCACCGGCGATAATTCCTGCTGCGCGAACGGGGAAAACAGCTACTTTTTGCTCCATGCGTGGTCCGACAAATCGCCTTGCGCCACCCTCAACCCGCTGGGTGCGGGCTTTGCTGAAGTGGTTTGCGCGGGAAGCCCGTCCCCTGCCCTGGCGACGCACCACCGATCCTTATGCGATTTGGATTTCGGAAGTCATGCTCCAACAAACGCAGGTGGCCATCGTCATTCCCTACTGGGAACGCTGGATGCGCGAGCTGCCCACGGTGCAGGCTCTGGCTGAGGCCTCCGCGCAAAAGGTGTTGAAACTTTGGGAAGGGCTGGGTTACTACCGCCGGGCCCGCCACCTGCAAGCCGCGGCACGGCAGCTCGTTGAGCAACATCAAGGTCAATTTCCCACCACGCCGGCCGGTTGGCTGGAGCTGCCCGGCGTTGGGCGTTACACCGCGGGCGCCGTGCTGAGCATTGCCTTCAATCAACCGGCGCCAATCCTCGATGGCAACGTGCAACGGGTGCTTTGCCGCTTTCACGGCTTCCACCAAAATCCAGGCACCGCCGCAGCCCAAAAGCAACTTTGGGCTTTGGCGGAAGCCTGGGTCCAACTGGCGGCGGAGAGCGGACAAAAAAAACCGCACTTGTTTCCACGCGCCTGCTCCGCCCTCAACCAGGCTCTGATGGAGCTGGGGGCCGTCATTTGCACTCCCCGGCAACCCCGTTGTGATGCCTGTCCGTTGCGCGGGGGCTGTTTTGCCTGCACGCATCAGCAAACACACCAACTGCCCGTCAGGGAGCGGCGGGCAGCGGTTATTAAACGGATTACCCTGGCCGCCGTGGTGGAAGCGGGAAATCAAATTTTGGTGCGGCAAAGACCCGCTGAGGGTGTCAATGGCAACTTGTGGGAATTTCCCGCCTACGAACTTCCGGCGGAAGCCAATGAAGGGGTAGATAAGGCCGCAGAACGACGGAGACTCGTTCAATGGCTACGCCGGAAGCTGGGCGTCACGGCCCACGACTTGCGCGCCGCTGGCACCTATCGGCATAACATCACATGCCATCGTTATGAGATGCGTGTCTGGCGGGCCAAGGCCCTGCCCCTGCCCCCAAGGGATGAGCGAGCCCGGTGGATCACCCGCACCGAACTGAACCGGCTGCCCATGCCCGCAGTGCACCGGCGTCTGGCCCGGGGGATCTAAAGACTTTTGCAAGCAGCCGCCGCTTGATGGGCGAGGCCGGCTGCTTGTAACTTTCAACCAACTGGTGGTTCTATTAAGATAAGAATGCGTAAGGCGGCAATTCTCAGACGGCTGAAATGAGCGTCCAACAAATGATGGAGAGGATATGAAGCTGCGCTGCATCACAGGTGCATGCCTGGCGCTGCTCTGGCCGGGCGTGGACGGCTGGGCGGCGGCGCCCGCTCCTACCGAGGCGCCTCGCCAATGGACTTTTTCCCTGCGCTGGGAGAACGACACCTTTGCGGGAGCGGATCGTTTTTATACCGACGGCATTGCCCTGTCCCTTTCCCACAGTGGCCGCAGTTGGCTGGATCCTCTGATGGACCGGCTGCCATGGGGCGAGGGGAGGCGGACGGTGAGTTACGAGCTGGGCCAGATCATGGTGACGCCCGCCGATACTTCCCTTGCCGTGCCTGACCCCAATGACCGGCCCTACGCCGGCCTGCTGTTTGCCGGGCTGTCGCTCCACGTGGAACGGGATCATCTCTACCACGGCCTCAAGTTGATCACGGGCGTGGTGGGGCCGTGGTCCCTGGCTGAGGAAACGCAAAAGTTCGTGCACGACCTGGTGGACAGCAAGCAGCCCCAAGGCTGGGAATACCAGCTCCGCAATGAACCCATTTTGAATCTGGTTTATGAGCACCGCCGCAAATATGCCCTGTGGGGTGAGTCCCGGGGGTTCAGCGTCGAGGCGCTTCCCATTGCCAACGCCATGCTGGGCAATGTGTTGATCCAGGGCCAGGTGGGCGCCCAGTTGCGCTTTGGTTATCGCGTTCCAGATGATTTTGGCACCACCCTCATGCGGGGCATGGTGCATTTGCCGCCGCCGCGGCAGCCCCGGGAAGCGGGCAGCCCCCGGTGGGGCGTGTATTGGTTTGGGGGAGGCAATGTGAACCTGGTGGCGCGGGACATCACCCTGGATGGCAATACCTGGCGCGACAGCCGCAGCGTGGACAAGGAATGGATGGTGCCGGTGGCCGAAGTGGGCATGGCCTTTTATTACCGGGGCGTTCAAGCTGCTTTCACCTACGTTTTCTGGGGCAAAGAATTCAAGGGGCAGAACAATTATACCGAATTCGGCGCCCTCACGCTCAGCTACAGTTTCTAATTAACGCCCTCCCTCCGCCCGGCCCGATGGATTTGCCGGCTTGACCCCGGCGGCATTTGGGATTACTTCGATGCCGTCATCACATGAAACCAGCGCTCATACTTCTATTGTCTTTGTGTGCAGGCCTGGCTGCGGCGTTTGGCGCCGAATACCATGTTGCCCCCGACGGCGACGACCAGGCACCGGGCACGCGAGCCAAGCCTTTCCGCACCATTCAACGCGCCGCCGCGGCCGCCCAGCCCGGGGATACGGTTACCGTCCATGCCGGCACGTACCGCGAGCGGATCAACCCGCCGCGGGGCGGCACCTCGGATCGCCAGCGCATTACCTTCCAGGCAGCAAAAGGGGAGCGCGTGGAAATTAAAGGCTCGGAGGTGATTAAAAACTGGGTGCGCGTCTCCAACGATGTCTGGAAAGTAACCCTGCCCAATGCTTTGTTTGGGGACTTTAACCCCTACCGCGATGTTATCCGCGGCGACTGGTTCAACCCCAAAGGCCGCGTGCATCATACCGGGGCGGTGTATTTGAACGGGGACTGGCTCATTGAAGCCGCGCAATTGGATGATTTGTTCCTGCCCGCCGGCGAGACCCCCGCCTGGTTGCAGCGTGCCCGCCAAGGTTATCTGCTCAATGTGGCCTGGTTTCGGCCTGTGCCCAACCAGGGGGCCGGTGACTGCGTGCCTGCCACCCGCTACAGCGCCAAAAAAGGCACGCAAAACGCCCCCTGCAGCGAGGGTGGGGACTGCGTGGGTTTTATTGAGCATGGGCACTGGCTGCGTTTTGACAACGTGGACTTTGGCGCCCGCACCGAAAGCCTCGAAGTGCGCGGGGCTTCCGCGGCGCAAGGGGGCCTCATTGAATTCCATTTAGACCGCCCTGACGGCCCGCAGGTGGGGCGCGTTGTCATCCCCCACACCGGCGACTGGCAGGGCTGGGAGACCTTCACGGCGCGCGTCCTGCCGCTGAGCGGCCGCCAGACGGTGTACTTCGTCTTCAAAGGTCTGCAGCCCGCCCCCCTGTCGGCCCCGTTGTGGTTTGGGCAGGTAAATGAAACGCACACCACCCTGTTTGCGCAGTTTCCGCGCGTCAATCCCAACGAGGAGCTGGTGGAAATCAATGTGCGGCGCACAGTATTTTACCCTGACCAACCGGGACGCAACTACATCACGGTGCGAGGGTTTGTCATGCGTCATGCCGCCACTCCCTGGGCGCCGCCCACTGCCGAGCAGGTGGGGCTGATTGGCACCCACTGGAGCAAGGGCTGGATTATAGAAAACAACATCATCAGCCATTCCATCTGCTCCGGCATCGCCCTGGGCAAACACGGCGACAAGTATGATAATACATCTGCCGATACGGCCGAAGGTTACGTAGAAACCATCAAACGCGCCCATGCGCATCCCATCCCCTGGACGCGTGAACATATTGGCCATCACGTGGTGCGCAGCAACCACATCTCGCATTGTGAGCAGACCGCCATTGTGGGCAGCCTGGGCTCCGCTTTTTGCACGGTGACTGACAATGTCATTCATGACATTCATGTCCGCGAGCTGTTCACGGGCGCCGAAATGGCCGGGATCAAATTTCATGGCGCCATTGATACGGTCATCCGCCGCAATCACATCTACCGCACCTGCCGCGGCCTGTGGCTGGACTGGATGGCCCAGGGCACGCGAGTGACCCAAAATCTGTTCCACGACAACGCCTGGGAGGATGTGTTCATGGAGGTGAATCACGGGCCTTTCCTGGTGGACAACAACATCTTTTTGTCCAATCGCAATCTGCTCGACATGTCTGAAGGGGGAGCCTATGTGCACAATCTTTTTAGTGGCCACATCAGCAACCGGCCGGAGCCTTCCCGCGACACGCCTTACCACCGCAACCATACTACGGCCGTGGCGGGGCTGGCTAAAACCACCGGCGGCGACAACCGGTTTTACAACAACATCTTCGTCGGCCCCGGCCAAATCACGCCCCCGGAGCGCCGCGGCAACCTCAAGGAGCTGCGCTGGGTTGTCAGCCACGGTTTGTGGGGGTACGACGGACGCGAATTTCCCACGTACGCCGCCGGCAACGTATATTTGCACGGCGCAGAGCCAACGCAGGCCGAGAAATATCCGCTGGTGCTGACGAATCTAAATCCGCATTTGAAGTTGGAAGAGCAACAGGGACGCTTCTTCCTGCATTTTGCCCCCGGTTCGGCATTGGCCCGTGCGGGAGCAGGTTTGGTAAGCTCGGAATTATTGGGCCGCGCCAGGGTCCCTAATGAACCGTATGTCAATCCCGACGGCTCACCTTTGAAGATTGACGTGGACTATTTTGGCAAAAAGCGCAGCCCTTCCTCCCCCACGCCCGGCCCCTTTGAGAAGCCCGGCGGCGGCCCGCTGCGGTTACGGGTTTGGTGAGAAACGGACAGCCCACCGAGGGGCACTGGAATCAAGGCTTGCTGGCAAGCGCCGCCGGGGCGGCATTGGTGGCCGGCGCGGCGGGCTTGGCCAGCGTCAGCAAATAATCGCCCAGGGCTTTGATTTCATCTTCCGTCCCCACCAGGGGCGGCATGTAGCGCCGGTATGGCTCGCCGTTTTCGTGGAGAATTTTCAGGACGTTGCCGATGGACTCCCGGTTGCGCCCGGCCAGGAGGCGTTCCATGGAGCGATAGGCATCGCGGGTGTGGCAGCTCATGCACTGGCCGCGAAACATGGCTTCACCCACCGCCAGGGCCGGTGGGAGAGCAGGATCCTGCCGCACCCATGGGCTGTTTTTTAGGTAGCCTTCTTTGTTGTATTTCTCGACCCATTTGACCCGCACGCCGTTGGAGTACATGTGTTGCCCCACCACGTAAGGCTTGCGCAGGGTTTCCCGGGTGTACTCGCCCGCGCCGGTGGCCACCAGGCCAAGCAACAAGACCGCCACCGCGTGGCTGAAGGTAAAATCCTTGGGTGACCGCCATGCCAGGAAGTACACCACCAGCACAATGGTGGCCGAGGCCATGATGATGACCAGTCCCACACGAGTCACCTGGGTGAACGCGCCCGAGCCGATGGTGGAGATGCCCAGCTTGAGCAGCTCGCGCTGCGTCTCCGGCACCGCCAGCAGGTACCACACCATGACCAGCGGCATCAGGAAAAAGGAGGGAATGAGCCACTTGGCGCTCCACCGCACCAGCTCCGTCTTCAAGTTTCCGTGAGTCTCCCCGTCCAGACGGCTGCACGTCACCAACGCCCAGATACCGGCCAGGGAGACACAAACCAGCGTGCGCAAGACGAGGCTGGGCCAGTAGGTGGGGTTAAAGAAGGCCTGCCAGAAAAAGTCCGCCTCGCGGCCGGTCAGGGCGTGATTGAGCCAGGCCTGTCCCGGGGTGAGCATGAAAGTGAGGATGCCGTTGATGATGACCAACGTCAAAAAGGAGGCCACGGCATAAAGCCAGCCCACTTTCAGGTGCAATTCGTTGGAAATGCGGCCGTAGGTGTAGTAATAGACGGCTGCCGTGGTCAGCTCGACCATGAAGAACACCCATTCAATGGCCCAGCCGAAAACGAAATTGTGAATGAGCGTGCTGGTGGCCTCAGGGTGCGCCAGGCCGATGGCAAACCAGATACCCACGCCGGAGGCCGCGCCAAAAACGCCGGTCAGGATCAGGAAGAATTTGGCGTGGCCGCGCAGAATCTCCAGCCAGTCCTGACGGTTTTCGCGCAGGGCCTTGCGTTCAGCGAGCACCAGGTAAAAGCCGCCGCCGACGGCGAAATGCGAGATCATGACGTGGAAGATCGCAATGAGGCCGATCACCCACCCGCTGCCGATGTGTGGCACATCCCAAAATGGATAATTCATAATACGCTCCAGAGGTTAGTGGCCTTTGCCATAGACGCCCCAATAGCCCAGGATGGTGGTGAGAGTGAGAATGAACACCACCAACAGGCCAAACCAGGTGGCCTGGCGGGCGCGTTTTCCGTTGCGGCTGTCGGGGTCAAAAAAGGGAATCAGCATCCACAGCACCAATCCCAAGGTAAAGATGCCCATGCTCAAGGCCAGTCCCCAGGTGCCCTGGAAAAGTTCCAGCACATAAAACATGCTCATGAAATACCATTCCGGATGAATGCCCGGCGGAGGGGCCTTGGTGGGATCGGCCTGCTCGCCCAACTGCCAGGGGAACAAGGCGGCGAGCACGGCGAGCACGTTCAGCGCGATGAGCCACATGGCCAGATCCTTGGCGAGAAAATTCGGGAAAAACGGCATCGAGCGCCGCTGCTCCGCGGGTTTGGCCTCCTCGGAGGGTGGCAGGGCGTTGCCATGTTTCTGCACCAGCCACAAGTGAAAGCCCAGCAACGGCAGGAAAAGCAGCGGGAGAATCACCACATGCAGGGCAAAGAAACGCTGTACCGTGAATTCGTTCACCTCGAGGCCGCCCCGCAAAAGGCTGGCAATCTTGGGGCCAATCCAGGGGATTTTCTCCGGCATTTCTAGGCCAATTTTGGTGGCAAAAAAGGCCAGCTCGTCCATGGGCAGCAGGTAACCGCTGAACCCAAACAACATGGTCATGAGCAGCAGCGCCAGGCCGCTCCACCAACCGAATTCGCGCGGCTTGCGGTAAGCCTTCATGAAAAAGACGCTGAACATGTGCACAAAGATGGCCACCAACATCAGATTGGCCGCCCAGGAATGGGTGCTGCGGATGAGCCAGCCAAAATTGATGTCGTAGGTGATTTGCCGGACCGAGTCATACGCCTCCGGCCCGGGGCGGTAATAGACCAGCAGCAAGACGCCGGTGAAGAGCTGGACCATGAAGAAAAACAAGGAAATGCCGCCCCAATAATACCAGAAGGTATGCTTGTGGACCGGCACTGTTTTGTGGCGGGCAAACTCCAGCAGCTCCTCCAGCCCCAGGCGTTCATCCAACCAACCGTAAAGTGCAGCCATGCGAGATTTCATAGTGCGGCTCCTCAGCTCTTGGATACCACCACGCCAGATTCCGACACCTTGACCTGATACACCTGCAGGGGGCGCGGCGGCGGGCCGCCAGTGTTGGCCCCACTTTTGGCATCGTAAATGCCGCCATGGCACTCGCAAAAAATGCGGTTGTGGTGCGGCTCGTATTTCACGGTGCAGCCCAGATGCGTGCACTTGGCATTGAAGGCGCTCCAGGTGCCATCCTCATGGTGGATTAACAAAGCCGTGAACGGCCCAAACTTGAACATCAACGCACTCTTGCGCGGCAGTTTGTGCGCCTCGGGCAACGTTACTTCTGTCACTGCCGCCTGGGCTTCGGCCCGTTCCACGGGGGAGGCCAGGTAGCGATAAACCGGATAACCGATGGCGGCCAAATAACAAAGTCCCACCCCGCCCATGGCGGCACCGATGAAAACGCGCCGGTCCACGGCCTCGCCCGAGGCCCCCGGCGTGGCGGCCATGGAGGGGTTGTCCGCTGGAAAATCCTTGGAGGAACTCATACGTTCACCTTTTCAGTTACAGGTTTGGCCCGCAACACCACGGAAATGAGCCAGCCCACCAGCGCCAGCCCGATGACAAAAGTGACAAAGAACAGAATTAGCACCCCCCAATTCACATGGGTGGCCCGCTGCCACAAGTCCACCCCTTGAATGGCGAAGCCCTTGGCCGCCAGGCTCAGATCGCGAATGCCGTCCCGCACCACCGTCATGCCACCGATGCACACCACCGCGCCCACCGCAGCAAGTGTGCCCGCCAGGCGCGACAGGGGCCGCGCCAGCAGACTCCACAGGCCCGCAGCCAAAATCAACACCAGCCCCAACATCCAGCCGATTTGCGCGCCCTGCATCAGACCGGACTGGCTCAACCCCTGCCGGACGGCCTCGGGTTGCGCGCGCAAAACCCACAGGCCCAGAAGCGCCAGGGCCAGCCCGCCCACCGCAGCCAAGGCCCCGCCGCGCACCGCCAGATAATTGCGCGCCTCGTCGGCGATGTTGCGGTTGGCGGCCAGCCAGATCATCCACAGGCCTGCCACCGCAAAGCCGCCCGTCAGCATGTACAACCAGCGCGGCATCAAGGTGGGATCATGCGGCGGTAACAGGGTGCCGTGGGCGCTGGTGGAATACATGGAGACCCACACGTCCGGCCGCAGCATAAGGGTCATGTTGGTGGAGTAGATTTTGGCAATCATGCCCGCCATGAGCCATGCCAGCAGGGCGCCCATCCAGCCCGCCTGCCCCGCCTGGGCACGCCCCGCAAAGCGATACAGCAGCCAGTAACTGCCCATGAG
Organism: Verrucomicrobiia bacterium; assembly: GCA_026414565.1. Lineage (NCBI taxonomy): Bacteria > Pseudomonadati > Verrucomicrobiota > Verrucomicrobiia > Verrucomicrobiia bacterium. Next base: position 43,371 of record JAOAIT010000041.1, on the reverse strand, counting down.
CAGGAAGATGACGGCTATCCACCAGGCCCCAATGAGGACGCTGCTGGTGTACAAGGCCCGTCCATAAAGCACCTGGGCAAAAAGGAGGGGGGGCACCCCCAAATTGATGACATAGGTCATCACGATCGGCAGGCGTTTGGCCAGCGCCGCCCCGGCGGTCAGCCGCGCCCCCGCCAGCGGGCCGCCGCGGGTGCCCAGGAAATTAAGCCAGGCCGCCACCAGCAGGCCGCCCAGCAGCATCTCCACGGTGACGAAGTGCAGGGCCAGCGTCAGGATGTGCAGCAGTTTGAAGAGCCACACCGGCGCGGGCAGCGGGATGGGATCCATGGCGGGAATGGCATTCATCATAGGACAAAGGAGGAAGGGCTGGCCCAAAAGGCCACCAAGTTAGGCCGACGAATCATGCGCATTGGGCGATTAGTCATTTGCATGACGTTGCGGCAAATATAATAACATTTTAGCCAACGCAAAAATATTATTAAGATTTTAGCTTTACTAATAAATACAATTTTATTTGCTTCTTGAGCCGACGACACGCCGGCCCCGCCTATGCACACCCATCAAAGACATCCCATCGTTTATGCCCGGCCCACCGCCGGCAGCCCCAAAAAGTTCAAGGCATTTGTAAAACAAATGTTCTGCACCAGCGGCCCCAGCAGGGCATCGTCATCGGGCAGCTCGCCGTTTTCCACATCCCGCCCCAGCAGGTTGCACAGCGTGCGCCGGAAATACTCATGGCGCGGGTAGCTCATGAAGGAGCGCGAGTCGGTCAACATCCCGATGAAACGGGAGAGGAGTCCCAGGTTGGACAAGGCATTGAGCTGCCATTCCATGCCCTCCTTCTGATCGAGGAACCACCACCCGCTGCCCCACTGGATCTTGCCGGGGACGCTGCCGTCCTGGAAGTTGCCGATCATGGTGCCGAAGACGTAGTTGGCCGCAGGATTGAGGTTGTACAGCACCATCTTGGGCAGGCGGTTTTCCTGGTCCAGGCGGTCCAGATAATTGGCCAAGGCGCGCGCCTGGGGCCAGTCGCCGATGGAATCGAAACCGGTATCGGGGCCGAGCTGGCGGAAGAGGCGGGTGTTGTTATTGCGCTGGGCGCCAATGTGCAACTGTTTGGTCCAGCCCTTCTCGGCATCCCAGTAACCGAACTGGAGCATCATAAAGCTGGCAAACTGGAATTGCTCCTCCAGGGTCACAGGACGCCCGGCACGGGCTTTGGCAAAGATGGCCGCGGCGCGGCGCTCGGCGATGAAAGCATCGTAGCACCGCTCCAGGCCGTGGTCCGACAGGCGGCCCCCCAGGGCGTGGAAAAAGTCGTGACGCTTTTTCAGAGCCGTCAAGAGGCCGTCCAGATTGCGGATGTCGGTGTTACTGACCTTTTCCAGTTGCGCCAGCCATGGCTGGAGCACGTCGGGCCGGTGCACCATGAGCGCCTTGTCCGGACGGAAGGTGGGATACACCTTGCAGGGGAGGCTGGTGCGGGCCAGGGCCTGATGATAGCGCAAATCATCCGCCGGGTCGTCGGTGGTGCAAACCGCCACCACTTTGAACTTTTGCAAAATGCCCTGCGCGGAAAATTCCGGCCGGGCGAGCTGTGCGTTGGCCCGCTGCCAGATTTTGGGGGCGGTGGTCTCATCCAGCAGCTCGCGAATGCCGAAATAACGGCGCAGCTCCAGGTGTGTCCAATGATAGAGCGGATTGCGCAGGGTATGCGGGACGGTCTTCGCCCAGGCGAGGAATTTTTCGTAGGGGGGAGCATCGCCCGTAATCAACCGCTCCGGCACGCCATTGGCGCGCATGGCACGCCATTTGTAGTGGTCGCCCTCCAGCCAGATTTCAAACAGGTTCTGAAACTGGCGGTTCTCGGCCACGTCCTTGGGGGGCAGATGACAGTGGTAGTCGAGGATGGGCTGCGGCGCGGCGAATTCGTGATAAAGCCGCCGGGCCGTTTTGGTCTGTAACAGGAAATCGTCAGTGATGAAGGACATAAGTCAAGCGGTGTCCCTGGCGCATGGGGCGCGGCCCTCAGCGCGAGTGCTTGAGCAACCACTCGTACAATTTGGGATTCGCGTAGGTTTCCGTCCACGAATCGTGCTGGGCTTCGGGATAAACCGTCAACTCGACTTCCTGACAACCGGCGCGCTTGAAGGCCCCCACCATGCGCTCGGATTCCGAGAGCGGGACCACGGGATCCTTGGCGCCGTGAAAAGCCCAGATGCCCAAGTTTTTTAAGGCCTCGCGCCGTTTGGGGGGGGCCAAGAGGACATCAATGACCTCGCCCCCGCCGCAGATGGGGGCCACGGCGGCAAAGCGCTCCGGGTACAACGAGGCCAGGCTCCAGGAGCCAAAGCCGCCCATGCTCAGGCCGGTGAGATAAATGCGGTTGGTATCCACGGCGTAGTGAAAGCAGACATGGTCCAGCAGCCGGATCAATTCCTCGGGCCGCCAGCGTTCGTCTGTGGGGCATTGCGGGGAAACCACAATAAAGGGGAAGTTGGTGCCCTGACGGATGAGCTTGGGGGGGCCGTGTACGGCGACTTTATTCAGGTCCGAGCCCCGCTCGCCGGCGCCATGCAGGAAAAGCAACAACGGCCAGCGCCGGGCGGCATCCTCCGTGTAGTCCTTGGGCAGGTACAGGAGGTATTGGAGGTGAACTTCGCGGGTGATGGTGGCCGCAAAACGTTGCGGGGTTTGCGTGCCAGCCTTCTGGGCTTGAGCGGTGCGGGGTGCCATAATTAAAACTGCGGCCATCAGCGCGGGCCAGAGGAGGGAGTGTTTCATGGGCATAGATGTGTAGTGGGTTACATGAGTTTCATGCGCGGCAAATCCTGGGAATCCACCAGGCCCACCGGCTCGCGGCGGGCGTTGATGACCACCAGATCGTCTATACGGCGTTCATTGAAAATTTTCAAGGCTTCAGCGGCCAGGGCGTCCTCGCGCACACATACGGGATGGGGGGTCATCACCTCGCGGAGCGGGCGATCAAGCACCTGCGGATTGTCGGCCATGTGCCGGCGCAGATCGCCATCAGTGAAGACCCCCGCCAGTTTGCCGTGGCGATTGATGATGGTCAGACAGCCCGCCTTGGCCCGGGTCATCAGCAACAAGCCTTCGCGCACGGTGGTGGTTTCGCGGGCAATGGGATGACGCTCGCCGGTACGCATGATGTCGCCTACCTTCAACAACAGGGCGCGGCCGATGGCACCGGCGGGATGGTAGCGGGCAAAATCAGTGCGTTTCAACCCGCGGGCGTCCAGCAGGGCCATCGCCAGGGCGTCTCCCAATACCAGCATGGCGGTGGTGCTGGTGGTGGGAGCCAGGTTGAAGGGGCAGGCCTCCTTGGGCACGTGCACATTGAGCACCAGGTGCGCATGCCGTCCCACGCTGGAATGGGGATAGCCGGTAACGGCCACGAGGGAAACGTTGAAGCGTTTGATGGCGGGCAGGAGATGGATTAATTCTTCTGATTCGCCGGAATAGCTGAGCATGAGCACCACGTCGCCATCGTTCAAAATGCCCACGTCGCCATGCGCCGCGTCCACGCTGTCGAGGACGACACTGGTCACCCCGGTGCTGGCCAGGGTGGCGGCAATTTTGCGCCCGATGATGCCGGACTTGCCCACCCCCACCACCACCACCTTGCCCTGTTGACGCACGGTTTCCAGCAACTTCTCCACCACGGCGTCGAAGGCCTCATCCAAACGCGCCCGCACGGCCTTCAGGCCGGCCATTTCCAGGTCAAACACTTCACGGGCGCGGGCCAGGTGCGATTTCATGGCAGGCTAATCCACGCTGGGGTAGGAGCCCAGGACTTTGACGAAGGAGCAATGCAATTCCAATTGCTCGATGGCCCGCGCCACCTTGCGGTCCTGCACGTGGCCATCGCAATCCACAAAGAAAAAGTACTCCCAAGCCTTGCGCTTGCTGGGGCGGGACTCGATTTTTGTCATGTTGATGCGGTACTGGCGGAAGGGCGTCAACGCCCGGTGCAACGCGCCCACCTCATCGCGAACGCTGAACATGATGCTGGTGCGGTCCTTGCCGGTGGGCGGACCGCACTTGCGGCCCAGGACCAGGAAGCGGGTGACGTTCACCGCGCTGTCCTGCACGTCATATTCCAGGATGCGCAATTTGTAACGTTCCGCCGCCAGAGTGCCGGCGATGGCGGCGGATTGAGGGGTTTTGGCGGCCATCTCGGCCGAGCGGGCGTTGCTGGAGGTTTCAATGATTTCCACCCGCGGCAGCTCGCGCTGAATCCACTCCCGGCATTGGGCCAGGGATTGGGGGTGCACAAAGAGGGTGCGGATCTGCTCGCGCCGCACATTGCCCATGAGGCACTGGCGGACGGGCATGACGATCTGCGCCACGATTTTCAAGTCGCTTTCCACAAACATGTCCAGCGTGTGGGTGACCACGCCCTCGGTGGAATTCTCCACGGGCACCACGCCATAATCGGCCCGCAGCTTGCTGACCTCCTGAAACACATCGGCAATGGTTTTGTGGGGCACGTAATGCAAACTGCTGCCGAAGCGTTGAATGGCCGCCTGATGGGTGAAGGTGGCTTCCGGCCCCAGATAGGCGATGACCATGGTTTTCTCCAGGGCCAGGGCGCTGGACATGATTTCCCGGTAAATTGCCTGCAAGGATTCATTGGTCAACGGCCCTTGATTGAGGCGGCAGACACGGGACAGCACCGCCCGCTCGCGATGAGGGGCGTAAATCTCCTCGCCCGCCTTGAGCTTGATGTTGCCAATTTCCAAGACGTGCCTGGTGCGCTCGTTGAGCAGCTTGACGATCTGCTCATCCAGCCGGTCAATCGCCTTGCGATGTTCCAAAATGCTCATGGCAGCAGTCGGTTAGGGAGACTCCGGCGGGGACGAAGCGTCCGGCGACGGGGACGGCGGCGCTTCGGGCCCGGGCGCGGGGGCCGGGGTCTCGGGGTTTACCGGCAAACTCAGTTGTTGGGGGGGGGTGGTGGCCAGGCCGGGGTCCACCGTCAACAGGGCCTCCGGCTTGGGGACCGGCAACCGGCGCAATTCATCCGCCGCCGGCAAATCCTCCAGCCGCGCCAGCCCGAAATATTCCAGGAATTGCGGGGTGGTGCCGTAGAGTGCGGGACGGCCCGGAGCCTCGGCGCGGCCCACCTGCTCCACCAGGCCGCGCTCCAGCAGGGTTTGCATGACGCCGTCCACGGCCACGCCGCGGACCTGCTCCACCTCGGCGCGCGTCACCGGCTGGCGGTAAGCGATGATGGCGAGGGTCTCAAGCGCCGGCTGGGAAAGCCGCGGCGGGCGCATCTTTTGTCCCACCAGCGTGCGCAGCCAAGGGGCAAATTCGGGCTGGGTCACAAACTGCCATGCGCCCGCCACGCAAACGAGGCGGAAAGTCCGTCCCGCTTCCCGGTGTTCCCGTTCCAATTGCGCCAAGGCCGTTTCAATATTCTCCAAGGGCACTTTTTTGAAGGGGCGGGTCTCCGGCTCCTCAGCCTGCTCCGCGGCGGCCAGTAAAATGGCCCGCAACTCCGCCGGGGAGAGCGGTTTCTGCGCGTTGAACAGCAAGGCTTCTAAGATGTCTTTCAGTTCCATGCGTCAGGGGTGGGGGGGCGTCACGGGCGAGGAGGCTTCGGCCCCCGGGGTTTCGGGCGGTTTGATTTTCACCACCACGGTGGGCGCATCGGCCGATTCGGTGGCGGTGACGGGCCGCGGCAGGGGGGCATCCGGGGCCACGGCCAGTTCCTCGGCTTTGGCCTTCAAGGCCTCCGCCTCTTCCAGGGGCGCAGGCTCGGGCGCGCGGGCGATTTCAATTTCGCCAAAATCCTCGGTTTGCGTGATCAGCACCGCCCGCAGCCTTACCAGCTCCAGCAGGGCCAGAAAGGTGACAATGACCTCGGCGCGCGTCAGGGCGGCGGCGAACAGCTCGGAGAAACGCAACACCGGCGTTGTTTTGAGGCGCTGGTGCAGAAAATCAATTTTCTCACTGACCGTCCATGGATCATCGTAGATTTCCGAGGCCGCCTGCTGCCTTTCGGCGAAGCGTTTGAGCACGGCATTGACGGCGTTGAGCAAATCAAAAATGGAGACCTCGCCCCGCCGCGGTGCGGGAGCCTCCATCTCGATGCGCGCCGGCGTGCGGACGTAGGTGTTTTCACGGGCGATTTCCAACTGCTGCAACTGGGCGGCCGCATCCTTGAATTTTTTATATTCCACCAGTTGGCGGATCAGCTCCCAGCGCGGATCCTCCTCGTCCTCCTCGCCTTCCGGGGTTACCTGCTGCTCCTTGGGCAGCAGCTCCCGGCTCTTGATATACATCAGGGTGGCGGCCATGACCAAGAATTCACCCGCCACCTCCAAATCCAGCATCCGCATTAATTCGATGTATTCAATGAACTGGGTGGCCAACTTGGTCAGGTTCACCTCGTAAATGTCCACCTCCTCCTTCTTGATCAAATAGAGAAGGAGGTCCAGGGGACCTTCAAACACCTCGAATTTGACGCGGTAATCCGACATGCAACCCGCCTGGGACGCCCAAGCCAGCGGGTGGAATCATCCTAGGAGCCTCCCCGCCCTTTTGGCAACGCGGAAAAAGGCTGAGAGGGCTGCCGGCCCTCATAGATTAGGCCGGGGTTGGGATTTTTTGCTGGATTATTCCCCCCCGCTCTCGCTCAATCGCGGGGAAGATTGGCGTGAAAATCCTGTTGCTCAAGCCAAGCTCGCTGGGTGACGTGGCGCAGGCGGTGCCTGTGTTGCGTCTGCTGCGGCGCTGGCGTCCGGAAGCGGAAATCTGGTGGTGGATCGAGAAAGATTATGCGGCTTTGCTGGAAGGGGATCCCGATTTGACGGGGCTGTATCGCTTCGATCGCCGCGGCTGGCGCCACGGGCGGGGCTGGCTGGGCTGGTGGGACACCGTCCAGCAGATGCGCTCCCGTCGTTTTGACTGGGTGATTGATCTGCAAAGCCTGGCGCGCAGCGGGGTGTTTGCCTGGCTGGCCAACGGCGCATTGCTCGCCGGCCTGGAAGATGGCCGGGAGGGGGCGCATGGCTTTTATGATTTGTGCGTGCCGCGCCCGCATCCGCTGGCCCATGCGGTGGATTGGTATGTGTCAGTGCTGCGGCGTCTGGGCGTGCCCACCACCCTTCCCTTTGTCTGGCTGCCGCCCCGGTTTGCCGCGCATCGTTCCATAACCCAGCGATGGCGCCCGGAGGGCAAGGTGTGGGTGGCGATGGCGCCCGGTGCGCGCTGGCCCAACAAACGCTGGCCGGTGGAACACTTCAGCACCCTGGCACGGCTTTTGGTGGCGGCGCATCCGGCAATTCAAATCGTAGTGATGGGGGGGGCGGCTGACTCCCCCCTGGCCCAAGCCATCGCGGTGGAAGCCCCCGGGAGGATTCTCAACCTTGCCGGTCAAACCACCCTGCCCGAGACCGTGGAGTGGTTGCGGCTGGTCTCCGTAGTGGTGACCAATGACACAGGTCCCATGCACATCGCGGCCGCACTGCGGACGCCGGTGGTGGCGTTGTTTGGGCCGACGGAACCCGCCCGCACCGGTCCGTACGGGCAACCGCAAAATGTCCTGCAACTGAGCCTGCCATGCGTGCCCTGCATGAAGGCCACCTGTCATCACCGGCCGCTGCTGGAGTGTCTGCAAACTCTGCCCCCGGCCCGGGTTTTGGAGCGGGTTCTCGCTCTGTTGGAGACTTCCCGCCCGCCACATGAGAGCCGCTGGGAACTGGCGGCGTCCGGCGGAGGCCAATAATCCATTGACACCGCAGACCAAGGCCGCATTATCGCCCGCAGGGTGGTGCGCGGGGCAAAACCTGCTCCCCGGGCCACGTGGATGTTAATGTTGGGCAACGAACATGGAATCTCCCGGCGAGCTTAGGGGCCGGAGCCATGAAGGAATATGACTATGAACCTTGATGCTGTGTATTCGGAGCTGACGCTTAAAACCAACGCCAAAATTGCCTTGGTGGTGCTGGATGGGCTGGGGGATCTCGCCACCAAAGCCCAAGGCGAAATGACTCCGTTGGAAGCCGCCAAAACCCCCCATCTGGATGCCCTGGTGGCCCAGGGCTGCGCCCAGGGCCGCATGATCCCCGTCGCCCCGGGCATCACCCCCGGAAGCGGCCCCGGTCATCTTGCGCTCTTTGGCTATGATCCGCTGGAGTATCAGGTGGGCCGCGGGGTCATCGAAGCCCTGGGACTGGGCGTGGAGTTGAAGGCGGGCGATGTTTGCGCCCGGGCCAACTTTGCCACCCTGGACGCCAACGGCATCGTGACCGATCGCCGCGCCGGGCGCATTCCCACCGAAGTCTGCGAGCGCCTGTGCAAGTTGCTGGCCGACAAAATCAAAAAGATCGGCGATACGGAAGTCATCATCAAGGCGGGCAAGGAGCATCGTTTTGTGGTGGTCTTCCGCGGCAAAGGACTGGAAGGCCCCCTGACCGACGCAGATCCCAACCGGGAAGGGTTCCCTATTCCCCAGGTCAAGCCGCGCGATCCCGCCAACGCCAAACAGAAGAAAATGGCCAAACTGGTGGCGGACTTCTACAAGGCCGCCCTGCCCCTCTTGAAAAATGAGAAGCCGGCCAATGGTTTCCTGATGCGCGGCATTGCGCATCAACCGGAAATCCCGCTCTTCGAGGAGCGCTACCTGCTCAAACCGGCCTGCCTTGCGGTTTATCCGATGTACAAGGGGCTGGCGCAACTGGTGGGGATGAAGAAGCTCGAAGGAGCGCAAACCATTGCAGAGCAATTCCGCGCCTACCTGGCGGAATACAATAATTTTGATTTCTTCTTCATTCATTACAAGTACACGGACAAATACGGCGAAGACGGCAATTTCGAGGCGAAGAAAAAGGCCATCGAAGAATTTGACGCCGCCCTGCCGATCCTGCTGGAGAAGAAGCCGGATGTGTTGTGCATCACGGGGGATCATTCCACGCCGTGCGCCTTGAAGGCGCACTCGTGGCATCCGCAACCGGTGCTGATTCATTCCGCCTACAGCGGCTCGGACAAGTTGCAACGGTTCACCGAAACGGGCGCCAATCAAGGCTCGCTGGGCGTTTTTGAGGCCAAGTACCTCATCCGCCTGCTCCAGGCCAACGCCCGGATGTTTGACAAATTCGGCGCCTGAGCCGGATGCCCAGCAGCGGCAGCCCCACCGCGGCCATGGCCCCGGATTATGCCATTGTGCGCCTGCCCACCGGCGTGTGCAGCATCCGGGCTGTGGCGGCGGGGGAGACCTTTCACCCGGTCATCGGCCCGGCTGCCGAAGCCCGCGCGCTATACGTGGAGCAAATGCGCCTGGCGGAGCGGCTGGCGGCGCATGCAGGCGAATTTGTAATTTGGGATGTGGGGCTGGGCGGCGCGGCCAACGCCCTGGCGGTGTTGGATGCCGCCCGTCCCCTGCCTGCAGTGCTGCGGGTGATCAGTTTTGACTGCACGGTGGAGCCGCTCCGTTTCGCTCTGGCCCATGCCGCGGAGCTGGGTTATCTGCGCGGGCGGGAGGCGTTGCTCCATCAACTCGCCACCGAGCGCCATATCGAATTACAAGAGGCCGCCCTGAGCGTATATTGGGAATTACAAGTGGGCGACTTCCCCACCCTGCTGCACAGCCCGGCGGCGAACACCTGGCCCAAGCCGCACTTGATTCTCTACGATCCCTTCTCACCCGCCCGCAATCCGGAGATGTGGACGCTACCCCTGTTTCAGCGGTTGCATGCCCTGCTGGATGCCTCGCGCCCCTGCGCGATGGCGACGTATTCCCGCAGCACGATGCTGCGCGTCACCTGGCTGCTGGCCGGGTTTTTTGTGGGCACAGGTTGCGCCACCGGCGAGAAGGAGGAAACCACCCTGGCCGCCACGCATCGGGAATTGGTGGAGCGGCCCCTGCCGGCCGCCTGGCTGGCGCGGGCCCGGCGCTCCACCTGTGCCGAACCCCTGCACAGTCCGCAGTACCAACGGCGGCGGCTTTCGTCCGCAAGCTGGGAGAAACTCCAAAGCCATCCGCAATTTCAGCCCTTGCAGGCCGGACATCCGAGCGTATTGTAATAAGGTGATGGATGCTCAGGAGATCGTGGCGCTCAGCCTGGTGGCGCTCACCGCCGCGGGATTCGCGTGGCGGTGGTGGCGGCGCCGGCAACGCGGCGTACAAGGACTGCCCTGCAGCGATTGCTGTGGCGGCGGTGGTGGCCGCCCCGCCCGGCTGCGCCTGCGGGCCACCAAGGATGGCCCGGTGGCGATCGGCCTCAAACCCCCTGCCCCATGAAAAACCCGCGCTTGAGCCGGGGCAACACATGGAGTAAAGTATTCACGGTGTCAACCTATGCATAGGATCAAATCGTCGGTGCATTTTGCGCGGCAGACCTCGCGCATGGACCCCGCCGGGGGCGAAGGAGATTGGGTGCCGAATACCGATGTCTATACCACCGACGAGGGGTTGGTCATCAAAGTGGAGCTCGCCGGCATGCGCCGGGAAGACCTTTCCTTGTGCATCGAGGAGAACCGGCTGCGGATCAGCGGCAACCGGCCCGACGGCTGCCGCGCCCCCAAGTGCAATTTCCTGGTGATGGAAATCAACTACGGGCGGTTTGAAAATGTGATCGAAATCCCCAGCGGTTATGACCTGAGCCGCGCCACCGCCGCGTATGTGAACGGCTTTTTGCGGATTGACATCCCCCTACAGCAAACCGAGCGCAACGGGCATTCCTCCACCGGACGCGGTTCCTGATTACGGGTGAGGGTTCAACGGGGCGACAGGGGGGCATTCAAGGGCCATGGCAACACCCGATACAGAGTTCATCTCGATCCTGACCGAGGGCGGCGAAACCACCGCTCCCCGTCCCACCGGCAAAACCTTGCCGGACATCCTGCCCATCATGGGGCTGGCGGATATTGTGTTTTTCCCCGGCATGGTGGCGCCGCTGCTGGTGGAGTCCAGCCAGGGCATCAAACTCATTGACGACGTGGTAGGGGGCGATCGTTTTCTGGGGCTTATCCTGCAGCACAAACCGGATTTGGAGGAGCCCGGCCCCGACGATTTGTATCGTTTCGGCTGCGCGGCGCGGGTGCTCAAGATGCTCAAGTTTCCAGACAACACCGTCCGCATTCTGGTGGAGGGTCTGCGCCGTTTCCGGGTGGTGGAATACCTGGAGCAGTCGCCCTACCTCAAGGCGCGGGTGGAATTGTTGAAGGACGAAACGGAGAAATCCGTGGAGGTGGAGGCCCTGGTCCGCAACGTGCAGGCCAAGTTCCAGGAAATTATCAAGCTGTCCCCTGCCCTGAGTGAACAGATCAAGGTGGCGGCGCTGAACACGCAGGAACCCGGCCCGCTGACGGATTTGATTGCGCCTACGCTCAACATCAGCCTGCAGGATCGCCAGGCGCTGCTCGAAAAGCACGTAGTAAAGGAGCGGCTGACTTATTTGCTGCCGCTCATGCAGCGGGAACTGGAAGTGCTCACGCTGGGCACTAAAATCCAGAATGAAGTGGCCTCGAGCATGGCCAAGTCGCAACGCGATTATTTCCTGCGCGAGCAAATCCGGGCCATTCAACGGGAACTGGGGGAGACCGATCCCCAGACCACGGAGCTGAATCAGCTGCGCGAGCGCATCGAAAAAGACCCCCTGCCCGAGGAGGTGCGCAAGGTGGCGATGAAGGAATGGGAGCGGTTGCAGCAGATCCCGCCCAATGTGGCCGAGTACACCGTCTCGCGCAATTATCTGGACTGGATACTGGCGCTGCCGTGGCAGAAGACCACCGAGGACCAGTTTGATTTGCACAAGGCGGCCAAGTTGCTCGATGCCCAACATTACGGGCTGCAAAAGGTCAAGGAGCGGCTGCTGGAATTCCTGGCCGTGCTAAAGCTGAAACGCGAAATTAAAGGCCCCATCCTCTGTCTGGTGGGGCCGCCGGGCGTGGGGAAAACCTCGCTGGGGAAAAGTGTCGCTGACGCTTTGGGCCGCAAGTTTGCCCGCATCGCCCTGGGGGGCATGCATGACGAGGCGGAGATTCGCGGGCACCGCCGCACGTATGTGGGCGCCATGCCCGGGCGGATCATTCAATGTCTGCGCCGGGTGGAGACCCGCAATCCCGTCATTCTGTTGGACGAACTGGACAAGGTGGGCGCCGATTTCCGCGGTGACCCGGCCTCGGCCCTGCTCGAGGTGTTGGATCCCCAGCAAAACAACACTTTCACCGACAACTACCTGGATCTGCCGTTTGATTTGTCGCAGGTGCTGTTCATCACCACCGCCAACTGGCTGGAGCCGGTGCACCCGGCCCTGCGCGACCGGCTGGAAGTCATTGAGCTGCCCAGTTACACGGCCGAGGAAAAATTGGAAATTGCCCGGCGGCATTTGCTGCCCCGGCAGCGGGAGGAGCATGGGTTGACTGCGCGCCAAGTCTCCCTGCCCCTGCCGACCATCAAACGCATCATTCGCGATTACACCCGCGAGGCCGGGGTGCGCCAGCTCGAACGCGAAATGGCCGCCCTGCTGCGCAAATCGGCCCGCCGGCTGGTGGAAAACAACGGCCAATGCCCGCGCATCGTCATCCAACCGCAGGATCTCGAAAGCTACCTGGGGCCGCCCAAGTTTCCGGAGGATGAAAAGGATAAAATTACCGATGCCGGCATCGCCATTGGACTGGCGTGGACCCCGGTGGGGGGAGACGTGCTGTACATCGAGGCCACCCGCATGCCCGGCAGCGGGAAATTGTTGCTCACCGGATCGCTGGGGGAGGTCATGAAGGAAAGCGCCCAGACGGCGTTGAGTTATTTGCGCAGTCAGAGCCAGAAGCTGGGGCTGAAGCTGGACGATCATGACAAATGGGACATCCATGTACATGTGCCCGCCGGCGCGACGCCGAAGGACGGCCCCAGCGCCGGCGCCACCATTGCCGTGGCTCTGGCCTCGCTGATCAGCCAGCGGCGCGTGCGCTCCGACCTGGCCATGACCGGAGAGATCAGCCTGCGGGGGCGGGTCTTGCGGGTGGGGGGCATCAAAGAAAAAGTCCTGGCCGCCGCGCGGGCCGGTCTGAAACAGGTGGCCCTGCCTGAGGAAAACCGCGGTGACTGGAGCGAAGTGCCGCCGGAGGTGCGCCGCCGCCTCAAGGTGCATTTTGTCCGGCACGTGGACGAACTGATTGGCCTCGCCCTGCTGCCCCGATGAACCGCCGGCTGTTGTTGCTCCTCTTGAGCTTGGGCATCCCCGCCGGGGGGGTGGCTGCCGCCACTTCCGACGCCGCGGCGGGGCAGGCCCTCGCCGCGGATTTATGCGCGCTGAGTCCCGAGGAGGCCGTGGAGATGACGGGCAAGGTGGTGATTCGCCAGCGCGGCCAGCCCACGCGGGAAATCCCCTTTCTGTTTAAGGTCATTCCGGGGCAACCCCGCTGGACTTCTATTTATCAAACCCTGGCCGGGGACACCAACCTGCCGCCGCGGCAGTTGCTTATTCACCGATCCCCGGGAAGCACCAATCACTATGTCTTGGTGACGGCCGCCCCGGGCAGCTCCACCTTGAACCAAACCAATGCCGCCATTGCGCCCACCGAGGTCTTTGCCGGGTCGGATTTTTACATCGGCGACCTGGGGCTGGAATTCCTGCGCTGGCGCGAGCAAAAATTGCTGCGCAAGGAAATGACCATGAGCCGGCCCTGCCGGGTCTTAGAAAGCCGGCCTGGGACCGGTGATGCCGCGCTGGGTTACAGCCGCGTCGTTTCCTGGATTGATAATGAAACCGGCGGCATCCTGCGCGCCCAGGCCTACGATGCAGGCGGCAAACTGCTTAAAGAGTTTGAGTTGAACAGCTTCAAGAAAGTGGCCGGCCAGTATCGTTTGGAGGAAATGGAAATGCGCAACGTCCAGACCCGCAGCCGCACACGCCTCATTTTTGACGTCGGCCAGTAGATGCCGGCCGTCCAGTCCAAAACTCTTTTTGTTCCGCGTCCCCTGCCCTGTCGTACGTTTGCGGCCTGAAGAAGTCATGATAATATAATCCATGAGCAATAATGAATCTGCGGACAGCCGCCGAGATTTTTTGCGTTCCCTCGCCGTGGCCCTGACCGGCGCGGCGTTAACGCCCGCCCTGCCATCCGCTGCCGCAGAAGAACCCATGATTTTGGGGCAAGGTTCCTACCGTTATCGCGTGCTTAGAAATTGGGGAGTGCTGGACCGGCAAACGCCGGTCAAAGATTGTCACGGGATGGTGCAAAGCCGGGACGGCCGCATTTTTCTGCTGACCAACCACACGGCCAACAATGTCATTATTTATAATGCCGAGGGCCGGTTGCTGGGCAAATGGGGCACCCAATGGCCCGGGGCGCACGGGCTGACGCTGTTCACGGAGGATGGGGAAGAGCGGCTTTTTATAACAGATCACGATCGGCATGAAGTGTACAAGACCACCCTGGACGGCGTGATTCTGATGACCCTGGGATGGCCGGAGGGGATTCCGCCCTACCGCCGCACCGAGCAGTACAAGCCCACCCACGTGGCGGTCAACGGGGATGGGACTTTCTACGTGGCGGATGGTTACGGCCTCAACTACATCCTGCATTATGATCCGCGAGGGCGGCTGATTCGGGTCTTCGGCGGGGACGATGATTCGCCAGCCGCCCTGAAATGTGCGCATGGCCTGCACGTGGACCGCCGTGATCCGTCCCGGCCGGAATTGTTGATCACCAGCCGCTCGCAAAGCGCCATTAAACGCTTTTCCCCGGCCGGGGAATATCTGGGCTCCATCTCCCTGGCCGGGGCCATGCCTTGTTTTATAGTGCCCTGGGGCGAGCACCTGGTGGTGCCCCACCTGAAGGGCGCCACGCGGCCCACAGGTTCGGACACCGAGAACGGCTTTGTCTCCATTTTGGATCGGCAGAATCGGATCGTGGCCAACCTGGCGGCAGGCGCGCCGGTTTATGAGGGCCAACGCCTGCAGCCCATGAGCGCCAATACCACCGTGTTTCGTTATCCGCACGGCCTGCTGGTGGACCGGGAGGAAAACCTCTATGTGGCGCAATGGAACTCCGGGCAGACGTATCCCATTAAACTCGAGCGCCTGAAAGGGTAAGCCCCGGCGGGAGCCGCTGGACATGCCGGAGGGGATGAAGCTGCCGCCACCAGCCAGTAATTATTGGGAGGCAGCCGCCGCGCCACTGTTTTCCGCCTCCTCCTCGTCGCGCTCGCTGATGACCGGGGCAATGGCCTGCAGGGTGTCGCCCTCCTCCAACTCAATGAGTTTCACCCCGCTGGCGTTGCGGCCGGTCTGGCGGATTTCCCGCACGAACGTGCGCACCATCTGGCCCTTGGCGGTGATGAGCATGATTTCGTCGTGATCTCGGACGGTGAGGGCGCCCACTACGCGGCCGGTGCGCTCGGTGGTGCGCATGGTGATGATGCCCTTGCCCCCGCGGGTTTGCCGGCGGTATTCCTCAAACTCGGTGCGCTTGCCCAAGCCATTCTCTCCCGCGACCAGCAAGGTGGCGTCGGGAATGACCACGGCCAGCGCGACCACCTGGTCTTTCGGCTCGAGACGGATGCCCCACACGCCCACCGCCTGCCGGCCCATGGGCCGGACGTCCTCCTCATGAAAACGGATGCTCATGCCCTCGGCGGTGATGAGCACCACTTCATTGTTGCCGTTGGTCAGTTTGGCATCAATCAGCGTGTCTCCCTCCTCAATATTCAAGGCGATGATGCCGCCCCGGTGGACGTGGGCAAACTCGTTGAGCGCCGTCTTTTTCACGATGCCCTTCTGCGTGGCAAAGAAGACAAATTCCGGCGATTCCCAGGTCAGGTCCTCGCGATTGGGGCCGGTGCGCGACTGGACGCGGATTAGCGCGGCGATTTTTTCCTCCGGCCGCAGCTCGAGCAGATTGGCGATGCTGCGGCCCTTGGAGGCACGCCCCAGATCGGGAATTTCCAGCACCCGCTCCACATAGACCCGGCCGGTGTTGGTGAAGAACATCAGATAATCGTGCGTGCTGGCGGTGAACAGATGTTCGATGAAATCGCGATCCTCCCCTTCGACAGCGGGGGCTTCGCGCGTGACCATGCCGATGACGCCCTTGCCCCCGCGGCGCTGGGCGCGATAGCTGGAGATGTTGGTGCGCTTGATCAGGCCGTTGTGCGTGATGGTGATGATGACCCCTTCGTTAGCAATGAGGTCTTCGATCGCAATCTCCCCCTCGTCCGGGACCAGCTCCGTCAGCCGCGGGGTGGCGTATTTGGCTTTGATGGCCTGCAGCTCGGCCTTGATGATGGCCATGACCCGCTCCTCCCGCGCCAGGATGTCCAGCAAGTCCTCGATGTGAGCGATGAGTTTGCGGTATTCGGCATCCACCTTGTCCATCTCCAGGCCGGTAAGCTGGTAGAGCCGCAAGTCGAGGATGGCGTTGACCTGCAATTCACTGAGCAGGTAGCGGCCGCTGGTGAGCCGCGCCTCGTTGCGGATGCGGATGCCAAAGGCCTCCACCTGGGCGCGGGTGAACTCAAAGGCCAGCAGCCGGATGCGCGCCTCCTCGCGATTGGCCGAACTGCGGATGATGCGAATGAATTCATCCAGGTTGGCCAGGGCCACCAGGTAGCCTTCGAGGATTTCGGCGCGTTCCTCGGCCTTGCGCAAATCAAAGCGGGTGCGCCGCAGCACCACTTCGCGGCGGTGCTCGATGTAACAGGCAATGATTTCCTTGAGGTTGAGCGTTTTGGGCCGGCCATGATCAATGGCCAGCATGTTGACGGCGAAGCTGCTCTCCAACTGCGTGAGCTGATACAGGTTGTTGATGACCACCTTGGCCACGGCGTCCCGTTTCAGCTCGATCACCACCCGCGTGTTTTCGTCGGATTCGTCCCGGATGTTGGTGATGTCCGTCAATCCCGGGGTTTTTTCGTTGACCAGCTCGGCGATGCGGGAGACCAGGGCGGCGCGGTTGACGTTGAACGGGATTTCGGTAATGACCAGTTGTTCGCGCCCGCCTTTGAGTTCTTCGATGCCGATTTTGCCGCGCACCTTGAGGCTGCCGCGGCCATGATGAAAATAATCCTTGATGCCTTCCAGCCCGCAGACCATGCAGCCGGTGGGAAAATCCGGGCCGCGGATGTGGCGCATCAGCTCCGGGATGGTGATGTTGGGGTGGTCAATCTGGGCGCAGATGCCGTCAATCACCTCGCCCAGGTTGTGGGGCGGGATGTTGGTGGCCATGCCCACCGCAATGCCGGTGCCGCCGTTGACCAGCAAATTGGGAAACGCCGCTGGGAACACCGTGGGTTCCATGCGGGTTTCGTCATAGTTGGGCACGAAATCCACCGTGTCCCGATCCATGTCCTCCATGAGCACCGCCCCCAGCGGCGCCAGCCGCGCCTCGGTGTAACGCATGGAGGCCGGGGGATCCCCCTCCACCGAGCCGAAGTTGCCCTGACCGTCCACCAGCCGCTCGCGCATGGCCCAGGGTTGCGCCATGTGCACCAGGGTGGGGTAAATCGCCTGGTCCCCATGGGGATGGTAGTTGCCCATGGTTTCGCCGACGATTTTGGCGCACTTCAAGTGCTTGCGGTTGGGCAGCACGCCCAGCTCGTGCATGGCAAAGAGAATGCGCCGCTGGGAGGGTTTCAGACCGTCGCGCACATCAGGCAGCGCGCGCGAAATGATCACCGACATCGAGTAGTCGAGGAAGGAGTTCTTGATTTCCTCGGCCACGTTGATTTTGACGATTTTCTCGTTGGCGGCAAACACGCTGCCGCCGCCCGCCGGCGTGGGGGGCGCCGGGGTGGTTTCGTCGTTCGGAGGGGGGGGTGAAGGTTGCTCGGTATCGGCCATAGCCACAGCCCAGCGCTGCCATTAGCGCGGTTTAGATGTCCAGGTTGCGCACGTTCAAAGCGTTGTCCTCGATGAACTGCCGCCGCGGTTCGACTTCATCGCCCATGAGCTTGGTGAACATCTCCTCGGCTTCCACGGCATCAGTCAAATCAATGCGCAGGAGCTTGCGGCGCTCCGGGTTCATGGTGGTTTCAAAAAGCTCCTTGGGATTCATCTCGCCCAGGCCCTTGAAGCGCTTGATCTGCAGGCCGCGCCGCCCGACTTCTTTGACGGCGGTCAGGATTTCCGCGATGGAGTACAGGGGTTTGACGGTTTCCTTGTCGCCCTCGCCTTCGATTAGTTCAAAAAGCGGATGGTCCTGGGCGGCGTAATGCTCGATGTTCAAACCTTTGCGGGTCAGGCGCGCCAGCAGCTCGGCCACGCTCTTGCTCTCGTGCAATTCCACGTGGGTGGCGCGCCGGGTGGGGCCGGTTTTGCGCGCCTCGCCCTCGGTGCCGTTGCCGTTTTCACGGCCGTTTTCGCCCTCCTCCTCGCCAAACAATCCCAAATCGGGGTTGGCCTCGGCAAAGGCGGCAAACTGGGCCTCGGTAACGAAATAATGCACCGTTTCCTGATTGCCCTCGCGCACCTTGACCAGGTGATTGGGCAGCTCCAGGGTTTTGGGATCCCGCGCCTCCAGATACGCGGCGAAATCCCCGCCGTGCCGACGGATGGCCCGGGCGTATTTGTCCAGCGTCTCCAGGAGCTCCAGAATCTCGGAGAGTTGTTTCTGACTGAATTCGCGCTGGGTCTCCAGGTGCCGCAGGCGCACCTCCTCCGTGCCGAGGGTGATGAGAATGCGGTTCAGGGCGGCATCGTCCTCAACGTATTCCACCCGTTTCTTGCGGGTGATCTGGTAGAGGGGCGGCTGGGCAATATAGACAAAGCCGTGTTTGATGAGCTGCGGCATCTGCCGGTAGAAAAAGGTCAGCAGCAGCGTGCGGATGTGCGCGCCGTCCACGTCGGCATCGGTCATGATGATGATTTTGTGGTAGCGCAGCTTTTCGAGGTTGAAGGCCCCCTCCCCCTCGCCATCGCCAATGCCCGTGCCCACCGCCGTGATCATGGTACGGATTTCAGCGTTTTGCAGCACCTTGTCCAGGCGGGCCTTCTCCACGTTGATGAGCTTGCCGCGGATGGGCAGAATGGCCTGAAAGCGCCGGTCGCGCCCCTGCTTGGCCGAGCCGCCGGCGGAATCCCCCTCGACGATGTACAACTCCGTGTTGGCCGGGTCGCGATCGCTGCAATCGGCCAGTTTCCCGGGCAGTCCGCCGCCGGTCATGGCGGTTTTGCGGACGGCTTCGCGCGCCTTGCGGGCGGCTTCACGCGCGCGGGCGGCATTAAGGCTTTTCTCGATGATCTTCCGCGCCACGGAGGGATTGGCGTCGAAGTAGGTCATCAATCCCTCGTAGGTGATGGTGGACACGATGCCCTCCACCTCCGGCGACAACAGCTTGACCTTGGTCTGCGACTCAAATTTCGGATCGCTGTGTTTGATGGAAATCACCGCCGTCAGGCCTTCGCGCACGTCATCCCCCGTAATTTGGGGATCTTTCTCCTTCAACAGATCGTTTTGCCGGGCGTATTGATTGATCGAGCGCGTCAGGGCCGTGCGGAAACCGGACAGGTGCGCGCCGCCATCGGGATTATGAATGGTGTTGGTGTAGCAAAGCACCTGCTCGGTGTAACTGTCGTTGTATTGCAGGACAATTTGCGCCTGCACTTCCACCTCTTTTTCAGCGGTCTGCAGCGTCGTCTGGCGGCTGATGCTGATGGGCCTGGGGTGGAGGGGGATTTTGCTTTTGTTGAGCTGTTTGACAAATTCCTCGATGCCGTCCTTGTAGTAGTACACCTCCCGCGCACTGTTGGGCTTGCGTTCATCCAGGAAGGTAATCTCCAGGCCCTCGTTCAGGAAGGCCAGCTCGCGCAGGCGCTGGGAGATGATTTCCGCCTTGAACTCGGTGGTTTCCTTGAAGATTTCCGGGTCCGGTTTGAAGGTGATCAAGGTGCCCGTGCCCTTGGCCTTGCCGATGACCTCCAGCTTCTTCACCGTCTTGCCGCGGGAAAACTCCATGTGATGCACCTGCCCGCCGCGGCTGACTTCCACCTTGAACCACTCGCTGACGGCGTTGACGCATTTGGCGCCCACCCCATGGGTGCCGCCGGAGAACTTATAGCCGCCCTGCCCGTATTTGCCGCCGGAATGCAGGGTGGTCAACACCATCTCCACGCCGGGGATTTTGTACTGCGGATGAATATCCACCGGAATGCCGCGGCCATTGTCGCGGATGGAGATGGAGCCATCCACATGGATGGTCACATCAATGCGCGAGCAATGCCCGGCCAGGTGCTCGTCCACCGAATTATCGAGCACTTCCGAAACACAATGATGAAGCGCCCGCTCGTCGGTGCCGCCAATGTACATGCCGGGCTTTTTGCGCACCGCTTCCAGCCCTTCGAGCTTCCCTAATTTGGAAGCGTCGTAGGTTTCTTCAGTTGCCGGATTGACGGCTTGGGCATCGGCCAAACTGGCACTCATAACACGTTGCTTTACCCTGCTTGCGCCCGGGTAATTTCAGGGGACAAATCCCTACCGCCTGAGGGCATTGTCTCCCGTGTCGTAAGTGTATCAAAAAGCGGACGGCTGACAACGTTAATTTACGGGGAAAAGCTGCCGGAAGACCCCAATAGATTGAGGGGATTCCCTTGATATAATCCAACCTGTTGTGGTTGTCCTGCAAAACTTCCTACGCTCCAGAAAGCGCCCGAAAAGTGTATTTAGAAATGGGATCGTGGCCGCGCAGCAAGGGCTACTCGCGCTCTGAACCCGGCTGGCGGGCCGGCACGTCGAAGACACTGCTTAATTCCATGGTTACTTCGATTTCTTCCTTGTCCAGCCGACCCGGCCGGGAGACCAGGAGTTTCACGGTGTCACCCGCCATCAACTCCTGCTCGGCGAGGTATTTTACCAGGTCGCTCAGGGAAAGCATCAGCTCTCCGTTGATTTGCAGCAGGGTATCGCCACGTTTCAGGCCAGCCTTTTCCCCGCACAACCCGGGAAACACCCGGTCAATCACTGGGGGCGACGTGGCAGAAGCCGGCCGGCGGAATTGCACGCCGAGCGTGCCGGGATTGAGCTGATCCAGCGTGGTTTTGAAGCTGAGCCTTTGTCCCTGGCGCTCCACCAGGAGCTGCACCTGCGCCCCCGCGGGGTAGGTGCCCATGACGCCCAGGAAACGGTGGAAATTCAACAGGCGAAATTCATTGAAATAAAGGATGCGATCCCCGGCCTTTAATCCCAGCTTCTCGGCGTGGGAGCCGGGGCGCACTTTTTTAATGGCAGCGCCTTCCTGGCGGGTATCGTCTTCCGCCGCGACTCCGACCAGTCCGCGCAAGTAGCCGTGATACACCAGACCGCCGCCTGCGGCCTTTAACAAAGGTAGGAAACGCTGGATTTGATTGGCCGGCACGGCGAGCCCGATGCCGGTGTTGGCCCGCTGTTGAAAGCGCGTTTCGATTTTGCCATTAATCCCGGCCAGCCGCCCGTTCATGGTCAGCAGCGGCCCGCCTGAGTTGCCGGGATTTACTGCCGCATCGGTTTGGATGGCGTCGCTGTAGTTGCCGTGGAACACGTGAAGGGCGGAGATGATGCCGCGCGTCACGGCGGGTTCGCCTGCCAATTCGGCAGTGGCAAAAGGGTTGCCGAGGGCCAGCACCGGCTCCCCCACATTCAACCGGTCACTGTCAGCAAAGACGACATGCGGCAGGTTGGAGACCCCCTGCACGCGCAGGAGGGAGATGTCACCGTAGGGGTCGCTGCCCACCACCTCGGCCCGGTACGATCGTCCGCCGATGCGCACCTGCCAGCGTTTGCTGGCCTCCACCACGTGATGATTGCTCAACACATAGCCGTCCGGGGAAATCACCACGCCGGAGCCGCCGCCAATAAAGACAAAGGAAGCTGCTGCCTGCTGGGCGGCCTGGACCAATTGGCGCTCGACCCAGCGCGCAGCCGCCACTTCCGGGCGGGAGGCATCAGCCGCGATCAACCGCCCACAGGCGCCTGCCAGGCCGGCAAGGCCGCACAACACAATATGAACAAGCCGGGATAACATGGGCTTATTCCATGGAGCCAAGGGTTACTTCAACGTCCAGGGTCTGCTCCCCTCGCAAAACCTTCAACCGGACGGTATCGCCCACCAGCGCCGCCTGAATGCTGCGTACCAGGCTGGGCCAATCCGGGATGTTCTGGCCGTTGAACTCGGTGATGATGTCGCCCTGCTGCAGGCCGGCACGTGCGGCGGCACTGTTGGGCAGCACACGGTTGATGCGGGCCCCCGCGATGTCCAAGGCCCCCACATCGCCTTCTATACCCAAAAAAGGACGGGCTGGACGGGCCAGGGTTTTGCCGGCGGCCAGCTCGGGGATGATCTGCCGCAAGACCGCCGCGGTGGCCATAAAGGCCACGCCACAGTTTTGCCGCCAAGGGGTGCCCGGCCCCAGCCGGACGGCCAACCCCACCAGCCGCCCTTCCAAATCCACCACCGGCCCGCCGAGGTTACCGTAATTGACCATCACGTTCATTTGATGGCAGGTATTTTGAAAACGGTTGGTGGCGCTGAGTAGGCCGACATTGAGCGTCAGATCGCCCGGAGGTTCACTGCGTCCCAAAACCGCGATGAATTGTCCTGTGCCCGGCCCGGGGCCTTCATGCAGGGCCACAAACGGATAGGGTTGTCCCTGGGTTTTTTCCAATTGCAGCAAGGCCACATCATAAAAGGAGTCCTGGCCCAATATTTTTGCCGACACGCGGCGGCCATCCGCCAGATAGACAGCCACCCGGGCAATGCCGGGGGCACGGCGGGAGGCGGCTGCCAGGTTTTGCGCGGCGGTCAGCACCCATCCCTCGGGCGAGATGATCACCCCGCTGGCGTAGGCATCCGCCGGGCGCACCAATTCGCGCGCAGCGCGGCGCTGATCGGCAGGATAGGGCGCCAAAGGCGTCAAGACTTCATCCTGCCGCCGCTCGGGCAGTGTCACTTTCTCTCCTTCCCGCACGACCCGAAAACTGACCGTGGCAGCCGCGGCGTCGGCCAGGACCAGAGGAAATGCCAGTTCGGCCGCCCAGGCACGCGCGCGGGCGCCGGAAAAAACCGGCCGGGGCATACGCTGCAGCGTGTGCAGTTCGGGCAAACCTTCGGCCAGGCGATGGATGGGGACGGCCGTGCCGAGCCATCGGCTGCGCGAGAAAGCCAGAGATTGAATCCCCAGAAGGTGGCCGTCGGCATCGGTCAAGGGCCCACCATCCGAGCCGGGATTGACCGCCGCATCGGTTTCCAGAACCCATCCAACATAGCGGCTTTCGGTATCCACGCTGCTGACTTGATACAGGCCACTGATGGTGCCCGCGCTGAGACTCACCATGCCGTCTTTCATGATGGTGTGAAAGGGATTGCCCCACGAATAGGCCGGGTCTCCCAAGCGGCAGGCGGTGGAATCAGCCAGCGGCATGGCGGTTAAGCCGACAGCCTGCACCTGGAGCAAGACGCCTTCGGACTCCTTGTCCTGGCGTACCACGCGGCCTTCGAGGACCCTGCCATCTACGAGGTAAACTTTGATTTCACCCGGGTTTTCCGGCACCACGGTCAATGTGGTCAGGACCAGACCCTGGGTGGAAATGATCACGCCCGTCCCAAAATATTGGCCTGATTCAGGATTGGCATCCTTGACTTTACAGGTGATGCCCACCACGGCGGCCGCCAAGCGACGATACAATGGCCCGTGGACATCATCGGCAATGGCCACCTGCGGTGCCGCGCCCAACCCGTGCGGCAGCACCAGAACGAAAGCCAGGAACGCAAGCAGCGGCAGCACGGAGTTCTGTCCGCCCCAAGAGCGGCGCGGTGGCGGTGAGTTCGTGCAGCGTGGGAGCATTGTTTGGGGCAACATACTCGCGCCCGAGGACGCTGGCAAGCCGTGGCGGGCAGACCGCTTCCAGCACAAATCGGCCAGAGACAGGCCGGGGGGTGAAATTGGCCGGTTGCCGAATGCCCCCCACTCCTGTTCTCAAGCGGGGATGGCACGGGCCCGTCCAAAAATTGAGTACAAGGCGGGCAGCACCACCAGGGTAAGCAGGGTATTGGTGAAGATGCCGCCAATAACCACCGTGGCCAGCGGCCGCTGGACCTCACCCCCCACGCCCACATTCAGCGCCATGGGCAGGAAACCCACCCCCGCCACCAGGGCGGTCATCAGCACCGGTCGTAACCGGCTCAGGCATCCCTCCCGCACAGCATCCGCCACGGCCACCCCTTCCGCCAGGCGCTGGCGGATAAAAGTGACCAACACGAGGCCATTCAAAATGGCCACGCCGCTCAGGGCAATAAAACCTATGCCAGCACTCACGGTGAATGGCATGTCACGCAGCCACAGGGCGAGCACGCCTCCCACCGCTCCCAGCGGAATGCCCGTGGCCACCATCAACACATCGCGCAACGATTTAAGGCTGAAAAAGAGGAGCACCAGAATCAGCGCCAGGGCCATGGGCGTGACAAACATGAGTTTGCGATTGGCCCGCTCCATGTTTTCAAACTGTCCGCCCCACTCCAAGGCATAGCCGGCAGGCCATTGAATGTGGGCCTCGAGGCTGGCCCGGGCTTCGGCAACGAAACTTTTGACATCCCGGCCCTGCACGTTGCATTGCACTGTGATGCGGCGCCGGCCCCATTCCCGGTTAATGGTGGCGGGGCCTTCGCTTTCGGTGAGCTGCGCCAGTTGATTCAAGGGAAGCACCGCCCCGCCGGCCGTGGGGATGAGAGTGTTGGCGAGGGCTTCCGGGTTTTGGCGCTGCTCGTCTGGCAGACGCACCACCAAGGGAAAGCGCCTTTGCCCCTCGCGGACCTCGCCCACCCGCCGGGTTCCCACGGCCTCCACCACGTTCAACACGTGACGGGCTGGGACGCCGTGGCGTGCCAGGGCCTGGGAATTGACATGGACCTGCAAAACACCCTGGCCGGTCAGCTGCTCCACGGAGACCTCGCTGGCGCCCGGGATGCGAGCCAGCACGCCCTGCACTGCGGCGGCCAGGCGGCGCAATTCCTCCAGATCATCGCCATAGATTTTCAAGGCCAGATCCCCGCGCGCGCCGGCGATCATCTCGTTCATGCGCATTTCGATGGGCTGGCTGAGCGCAGGCCGCATACCCGGCACCTGCTGGAGCAGTGCGCGCAGTTGCGCGGCCAGTTCCTCCTGGGTGCGGGCCTTGCGCCACTGCTCCCGCGGCTTGAGCGCCAGGAAAAAATCCGCCAGCTCCACGCCCATGGGATCGGTGGCCACTTCGGCCGTGCCCAGGCGCGTCCAGACACGGGCCACTTCGTCAGGGAACTCGGCCAATATCCTCTGTTCAATGAGATGATTTTGGGCCACGGACTCTTCCACGGAAATCCCCGCCAGCCGCACGGTGGTGGCCACAATGGCGCCCTCCCCCAGGCGGGGCAAGAACTCACCCCCCATGCGGGCGGCCAGCCAGGCGCCGCCGGCCAGCAGCATCAGCGCCCCCGCCAGCACAGCCGCCCGATGCCGCAAGGCCCAATTCAAGCAAGGAGTGTAAAGCCACCGGGCAGCCCGCACCAGCCAGGGCTCACCGGCCGCCATGTGCCGGGACAACAGCAGGCTGGCGAGCACCGGCATCAGCACCAGGGAAATGAGCAGCGAACCCAGCAACGCAAAGATCATGGTCAAGGCCATGGGACGAAACATCTTGCCTTCGATCCCCTCGAGGGTGAGCACCGGCAAAAACACCACCAGGATGATCAGCTCACCGTACAAGGTGGGCTGGCGCACTTCGAGGGCTGCGTCGCGAATCACCTCCAACCAGGGACGCTCGCGCTGGCGTGCGGCCTGCCGGGCGCAATTTTCCACCATGATGACCGAGCTATCCACAATCAGGCCAAAATCAATGGCCCCCAGGCTCAGCAAGCTGGCCGCAATGCCGGTTTGCAACATGAGGTTGCCGGCAAAGAGCATGGACAGCGGAATGGCCGCCGCCACGATCAGACCAGCCCGCAAATTGCCCAGGAAAGCAAACAACACAGCCACCACCAGCAACGCGCCAGCCAGCAGATTGTGTTCCACCGTCCGGATGACGTTATCCACCAGCTCTGTCCGATCATACAACACCTCGAGGTGGACATCGGGGGGCAGGCTTTTTTGAACCTCGGCCAGTTTCGCCTTGAGGGCGCGAGTCACCTCGGCGCTGTTTTCCCCCATGAGCATGAAGCCCAACCCCAGCACGGCCTCACCCCGGCCATTGGCCGTGACCGCCCCGCGGCGGATTTCGTGGTCCTCCCGGACCGTGGCCACATCTCCCACGTGCACCGGGGTACCCTGCACACTGGTCAGGACAATGTCGGCGATGGCCTGGGTGTTGGTGGTCAATCCCACGCCATGGACCAGCAAGGACTCTCCGCTGCGGGTGATTTGGCCCCCACCTACGTTTTGGTTGTTGGCTTCGAGCGCGGCAAATAAATCCTCCAAGGTCAGGCGGTATTTGATGAGGCGCTCAGTGTCCACCACCACATGGTACTGTTTCTCAAAACCGCCCCAGGTGTTCACCTCGGCCACTCCGCGAACTTTGCGCAATTCGGGCTTGATTACCCAATCTTGCAGGATTCTCAACTCGGTGAGGGTGCGATTTGCATTGGTGGACCAGACGAGATAGTGAAAAACCTCGCCCAGGCCGGTGGCAATCGGCCCCAGTTGGGGCCGTGGCAGTCCAGGAGGAAGCTCGACGGTCTGCAATCGTTCCAGGATCAACTGGCGGGCCTGAAAGATGTTCACCCGGTCCTCAAAGGTGGCCACCACCTGGGAGAGGCCAAACTTGGACAGGGAGCGCACGTTTTGCAGTCCCGGCAAACCGCTGATGGCCAGCTCCACCGGTATGGTGATTTGAGCCTCCACTTCATGGGGATTAAGCGCCGGCGCGGTGGTATTGATTTGCACCTGGACGGGCGTGGTGTCCGGGAAGGCGTCCACCGGCAAGCGGCCGAGATTGCGCGCGCCGAGGGCCACCCCCAGGCCCGCCAGCACACACACCAGCAGACGATTCCGCAGGGAAACGCTGATAATCCAGTTTAACATAGGCGTTTAGTCATCCGCACAACCCGCTCCCAGACGCGAAATCAACAGGGCCGACTTCAACGCAAAAGACCGGCTAACCGCAACAGGCTCCGCCAGTTTGAGGCCGGCCATAATTTCCCGGTGTTCCCCCACGCGGGCCCCGAGTTCAACCGCCCGCACCTCATAGAGGTCGTCCGTCCGGCGGACAAAAACGATTGGCCGCCCTTCCAAATATTGAATGGCGGCGCCGGGCACGAGCACGGCGTTGTCCCTTTGGCGCACAACAATGCGCGCCCGGGCGAACATCCTGTCCTTGAGCCTGCCGTCCGGATTCGGAAATTCCGCCCGGGCCCGGGCCATGCGCGTCCGTTCATCCAAGGCCGGCCCCACCCAGGTCAACGTGCCGGTGAAGACCTGCCCCGGCAGTGCATCCACACGCAGTTCCACTGTTAGGCCAGTTTGAAGGTGGGGCAGTGCGGTGGCCGGCACTTGCAACATGGCCCACATGGTGGAGGTGTCAGCGAGTGTGAACAGGGGCCTGCCCGCCTCCACGAGGGTCCCCCGCACACCCGTTCGTTCTATGATTTCACCCGCAAAAGGGGCACGGACCTCCAGCAAGACCTGGTCAGGCGCCAGCCGGCCCACCTCGTCCACCTGCTCCTCCGTGAAGCCCAGCGTGCGCAATTGCTGGCACACGGCCCGGTGGGCGGCCTCGGCCTCGTCCAGCGCCGCCTGGGAGGTCACCCGGCTGGCTCTCAATTTCCGTTCCCGCTCCAACGTCTGGTGGGACAGGACTGCCCTGGCCACCGTTTCTGCAATGGCCGCCGACCAGATTCTGGCGACCGTCTGCTTTTCCTTTACGTGGGCCCCCAGCTCCGCCTCCACCGTGTGGAGGATGCCGCTCAGGGGCGCGGCAATATGCGCCAGCTTGTTCTGGTTGAAGATGATTTCCGCCAAACATTCCACGCTCTCGGTAACCTTCCCGCTCCCCGTAGCCGCCGTTTGCAGTCCAACCATCCCCGCAGACTGGGGCGAAGGCAGCCGTACCTGCAAACCTTCCCCCGGTTTCAACTGCGCCACGGCCTCCGGATGACAGATGGCGCATTCGGCCTCCAGGACGCCATGTTCCTTGCACATCAGCGCGGCTTGCGGGGCGGAGGAAGAAGGGGCCTTGGACTTCAGCTCCGGATGGCACAGGAAACATTCATCTTCGTATAATGCATGCTCCTCACACCACAAACGCTGTTTATCCCGCGCTTCGGGATGGCACAACCAGCACCGGTCTTCATAGCGATTGTGCTCCTGGCACCACAACCGGCCCGGCTCCCGCAGGCGGGCATCGCACAGGAAGCACCAGGCGCGGGGGGCATTGTGGGCCGCACACTTTGCTCCACCCGACATGGTGGCTTGGCCGGCTGGATTCGACGGCGCCGCCTTTGGCGCTGAGTGGGAATGTCCTGCATGCCTGTCTTCGGCTGACTCATTCGGGGTTGCCGGTTTGCGGCAGCCGGTGAGCAAGGCAAGGGCTGCCAGCACGGACAGAGCCATGGGCATGATAGCTTTTAACGTTTTCATAATCGTGTTCTCTCAATGAGGGGAAGTTAATCCAGGGGTTTCCGGCCGGAGCAGAGCCTCCAGTTCAGCCTGCGCAAGATGGAGTTCGAGCACCTTCTGCCAGTACGCCAGCCGTGTTTCGGCGGCAGTGCGTTGCGTATCCAGCAGGTCCATGAAGGTAAATTTTCCCTCCTCGAATCCCTGTTGCACCAGATGCAAGGCCTCCTCTGCTTTGGGCAACAATTGTTCGCGGTACCGGCCCACCTGGATGGCAGCGGTCTGGTAGCGCTTACGGGCGCGGATCCATTCCTGCCGCAACTGTTGCTGGACGAGGTGTAATTCGGCTTCCGCCTGGTGAACCTGCGCCAGGGATTCCCGTTGTCTTCCCTGGCCGCGGTCCAGGAGTGGCAAGGGTAGCGAAAAACCGAGCGCGATGATCCCTTCGTCGGTTTCGCCCCTGCGCCCGCCGGCCAAACTTACCTTGAGGTCGGGATAAGTCTCCAGCCGTGCCCGCCGATGGGCCAACCGTGCCTGCACCAGTGCCGCCTGAGCGGCCATCACGCTCGGATGCCGCTCCAGCCAGGCTTCCGTTTCAGCCTCGGGCCAGCGCGGCGGCGGGGCCTCGGCCAGCGCCCCTATCAGGGCCGCATCTTTTAATTCTGGTTGTCCGAGCATGAGAGCCAGTGACTGCCGGCTGATTTCCTTCTCCCGCAGCCATTCATCGGATTCGGTGCGGGCCTGCTCCAGTTGCACCTCGGCACGTAATTGTTCTTGTGCGGTGGCGGCGCCGGCTTCGACCCGGCGGCGGGCCGTGAGGGCAAAAGACTCCGCCAGCGCCACTCGTTGCGTGGACACCTCGACGACCCGTTCCATGACCAGGACCCGGTAAAAGGCCGCCTTGACCTCACGCACAATTTCCGTCCGGCGCAACCTCTGCTCTACCTCGGCAAGCTGAACCGCCACGCCCCCCAGTTGTTTGTCCAGTGATTTCTTGCCCGGATAAGGCAGCGTCTGGGCAATGCCAACGGTCTGTTCGGCATCGGCGAAACCACGCCCGCGGCTCACCGCCCATTCCTCCGTTCGAATTTCCAACTCGGGGTTGGACCACCGCCCGGCCTGCTCGGCCCGTCCGGCTGCGGCGGCCATGCGTGCCGCCGCGGCTTTCAGGGAAGGATGATGGGTAAGCGCCAGCCGCAACGCCTCTTCCAGCGTCAAGTGGTTGGTTCGAGGCAGGGGTGCCGGCTGGGCGGGCAGTTGGCAGACTCCCCCCGCTGCGATTAATCCAATCCAAAGCGTACAAGCCCCTTTGATTACACGCCCCAATGGTTTCATAAAATGATCAACAAATCTTCAATTCGGTGGTGAAAGCTGAGCGCGATTAGGGTGTGCTAGGACACCCTCGCCCGTGACAGATTCCCTCCCCGGCAGGTTAATCAAGATCCCCGCCCGGGAAAGTGCCTAGACGATATAGGAAGGCGCCCGCGGAAGGCGGGCAGTGCGACAAATGAATTGCCAGCGCCGGAGAAGTTCGGGCGGCGGCCTGGCAGCGGGGGAAGGATTGATTTTGACCGTCTGTAATAAGGGCGGCTCCGTCGGCACCAGACAGGCGTCCAGAATCCACTGGGCTTGGGGCAGGCTCCCACCCTGCTCTTCCTGGCGGTATTGAGCTTTCTCCACCTTGCAGCCATCCTGCTCACAATCTGCAGCAGCCGGGGAGGAGGACTCGACGAAGCAACAAGTTTTAAGAAATTCGAAGCCGGGCACCGCTTCCAGAACGCAGTGCATTGAGGCCAGCACATAGAGAGCCAGCATCAACGCCGCCAACTTTCTGGTGAACGCACTCACAGCGGTTAAAATAACCTACCGCCAGGAAATTGCCAAGCTATCATCGGGAAATGGCCAAGGTGATTGGGATGACGCCACCGTAGCACGGCGTTTGGCGCGTCCGGCAGGACTCGAACCTGCAACCTTCTGATCCGAAGTCAGAAGCTCTATCCAATTGAGCTACGGACGCAACCCCCGCCCGCAGGCGGCCTTTGGGCGGCAATAAAATCCCGCAAATCGTCGCGGGGCGCAAATGTAAAAAGCAGGCGGCAGCAGCCCTGGCGGACGCGGTTCAGACATCGGGTTTGCGGCTTAATTCCCGGATGCGCGACCACAGGGGGCGCAGGTCATCATCCTTGAGCGCCATGGCCATAAGGCAGGTGGTGTCGGCAGTGACTTTGAGCGCCTGGCGCCACCATTGCCAGGCTTCTTCCAGCCGCCCCATTTGAGCGGTGTAGCAGGCCAGATTGTAATGGACTAGATCCAGTTCGGGAAATAGACGGGCGGCGGGGAGCAGGGCGTTGTGGGCTTTTTCCAGGCCCCCGCCCCGAATACGGCGCAAGGCGTAGGCCTGGTGGATGTACCCCATCGGCTCGGTGGGGAGGCATTGAATCTCCTCCCGCGCGATGGCCAAGGCCTGCTCCCAATCGGCGAGGTCATGAGCAACCCGCCAGCGCAGTTCAAGGATCACCGGATGACGCTGGAAAGGAGGGGCGATCCGCTGCAGCTCGGCTTGGGCTTCGTTGGGCAGACCCAACTCCAGCCAACCGAGGGCGGCATTGGCCAGCATGACTTCCGCTGGAGGCAGCGTCCTCATAGAAATAGCATAAGCCGGGGGTGCAGGTTTTGCAAAGCAGGCCGGGCGCCTCGAACCGGGCTGGGAGGAAGGGTAAGCGTAACTGGTGCTTGGTGGCTTGGGGTTTGGTGATATATTGCAGAAGAGAAGATTATTAAAACAACCAAACATGCATTTATGCGCAAATACGAGCAAACGGACGTTTTGGTCGTCGGGGCCGGCCCGTGCGGCATGGTGACGGCGTTGACCCTGGCCCGGGAGGGAGTGCCCGTCATGGTGGTGGACCAGGAGTGGCGCCGGGCCGCCCGCAGCTATGCCTGCGCCCTGCATGGCCGCTCCTTGCGTCTGCTGGCCGACCTGGGGCTGGGAGGCGAACTGCTCAATCTGGGCTGGCGGATTGAGCGGCAGGTGTACTACGTGCGCCAGCAACAAGTGGGCGTGGTGCGGCTCGACCAGCTCGGCGGCGGGTATCCTTATGTGCTGGTCATCCCCCAAAGCGAACTGGAAGGGCTGTTGGAGCGGGCCTTGCGCCAACAACCGCAGGTTCAGTTGCTCTGGAATCATCGTCTGGCCAGTCTGGTGCCGGAAACCACCGAGGTGCTCAGCACCATCGAAAAACTGGTCGAAAGTGCCACCGGTTACATCGTGCCCACGTGGGACTGGGTGGTGAAGGAAAGTTTTTTGAATCATGCCAGTTACGTTGTGGGCGCCGACGGCCATCATTCCTACGTGCGCCGGGCGATGGGCATTGAATGGCAGGCAGGGACCGCGCCGGAGACCTATGAAATTTTTGAATTCAGCCTGCCGTCTGAGGCCGGGCATGAAGCCCTGGTGGCCTTGGAGGAAAATGGCGCGGCCTATTACTGGCCGCTGGGGCCGGATCGCGGCCGCTGGGCTTTCCCTAAAAGCGCGCGTCTGGAAGAAGATCACCAGCCGAAGGTGCGCGAGCCGGTTCAGGTGGTGCACCGCGGGCCGCAGGATGCGCTGGTGAGCCAGTTGACGGAATTGCTCAAACAACACGCGCCCTTCTTCAAAGCACAGCCGCAGGAGGTGATCTGGCACGGCCAGGTGCGGTTTGAACGGCGGGTGGCCCGGCGGTTTGGCGTGGACCGCTGCTGGCTGGCCGGCGATGCCGCCCATCAGACCGGGCCGGCCGGCATGCAAAGCATGAACGCCGGTCTGCTGGAGGCGCAGGATTTGGGCCGGCGTCTGGCCCGGGTTTTGCGCCAGCAAGGGGGCCGGGAATTGTTTGAGGAATATCACCAGCAACATCACCGCGCCTGGCAGGCGCTGCTCGGATTAAACGGCGGTTTGCAGGCCGGCCCCAACGCCGAGGGATGGGTCAAACAGCACCTCCCTCGCTTGCAGGCCTGCCTGCCGGCCCTGGGAGAGGATCTTGTGCACCTGGGCGCCCAGCTCGGGCTGGCGTGGCATGGTTGAAAATGCCGGTCCCCCGTGCCGCCCATGAAAGAAACCGGGGTGCGCATCACAAGGGCCATGCCCAGGCGGAATGGCTTGCCAGAGCCTGGCTGCTGGCGTTGAATGCAAGCCATGCAACCTTGGCACTGTAATTTTGTACAGGCGGCTGTCGTGCTGGCCGGTTTGAGTCTCTCCCCTGCCCCGCTTTTGGCCCAAACCTCCCCGCCCTTGGCGGAAGACGAAGTCCGCCTGCTGGCGGAAACGGACGCGCGCATTCAAAAAGCACGGACGGCCCCGCTGCAAATCAAGGTGGTGAATGCCCAGGGCAAACCGCTGGCCCGCACGGAGGTCAAGGTCGAACATCTCCGCCACGACTTTTATTTTGGCGCCGGTTTCGATCCCCGTCTCCGTGAGCGCCCGGACGAAACGGAGGTGGACCGGCGGCATCGCGAGCATTTTCTGCGGCTGTTCAACTACGCTACGGTGCATCTTTACTGGGGCGGATATGAGCCGCAAAAGGGGCAGCCGCAGAGTGCGGTGCGCCTGCAATACATCCAATGGCTCAAAGAAAAGGGCCTCACCCCGCGCGGGCATCCGGTGTTCTGGAATCAGGACAACGTACTGCCCCGCTGGATGATGCAAGACCAGCCCGAACCTGCCGCCATGCGGGCGCTTATGGATGAACGCCTGCGCGAGATGTCCGCGACCGTTTTGCCCGCACTGGCGGATGCGGACATTTTCAACGAGGTGGTGCAGTGGGAGCGGTTCACCAACAATCCCATGACCCGGCTGATGCAGGCCGAAGGCAAAGTCGCTCTCGTGGCGCATTACTTAAAAGAGGCGCGCCGGCTGAATCCGCAACTGAAACTGGTGGTCAATGATTACGATCGTTCAGCCGCCTTTACGCGCTTCGTCGGCGAGCTGATCAAGGCCGGAGCGCCGGTGGACATCATCGGCCAGCAGAGCCACATGCACGATGGGCCGTGGACCGTGCGGCAAACGTGGGAGATTGTTGAACGCCACAGCACGCTGGGACGCCCCGTCTTGTTCACGGAATTAAGCGTGCTCAGCGGACCGCGGCGTAAAATTGACTGGCGCTCGCGCGCCACTGACTGGCACACCGATCCCGAAAACGAGGCGGTGCAGGCCAATTATCTGGAGCAGTTTTACCGCCTGCTATTCAGTCATTCCAACTGCATCGGCATTGTCGTGTGGAATTATTCGGATCGCGGGGCTTGGCTGGGCGCGCCGGTGGGTCTGCTGCGGCCGGACGGCACGCCCAAGCCCGCCTACGAAAAGCTGGACCACCTGATCAATCATCAATGGCGCACCCGCGGCACCTTCACCACCGACCCGGAGGGCCGGCTGACCCTACCTGCGGCTTACGCAGGGGAATACCGCCTGACTGTGGGCGGGCGGGTCACCAACGCCTGGCACCGGGTTGCCCAACCCCTGCAAATCACCTTGCGCCAATAAAGCAGGGCCGCTTATTTGCGCTGCCTGAGGGTTTGGAACAAATCAAACGCTTCGGCAGGTTTCAAGTGATCATGCACCACGCCCCGGACGGCCTGGATCATGGCCACGGGATCTTCGGATTGGAAAACATTGCGGCCCATGTCCACACCGGCGGCCCCCTGTTGAATGGCCTTGTAAGCGAATTCCAGCGCCTTTTCTTCAGGCAGCTTCTTGCCGCCGGCAATCACGATCGGCACCGGACAGGAGGCTGTGACCTTGTCAAAGTCCGGCTCGCAGAAATAGGTTTTGACAAAAGTGGCGCCATTTTCCGCGCAAATTCGGCAGGCCAATGACAAATAACGGGCGTCACGGGTCAGTTCCTTGCCCACGGCGGTGACGCCGAGGGTGGGGATGCCATACTTGGCGCCCAGATCCGCGGTGGTCACAAGATTGCGGATGGTCAGGGCTTCAAACTTGCTGCCGATGGCCGCCATGACGGCCAGCGCCGAGGCGTTCAAGCGAACCGCGTCCTCGATGTCCAACAGGCACTCGTCGTTGAGCTCCGTGAGCACGGTGGAGCCGGCGGAATACCGCAGCGCAATGGGCTTGTTGCTGGCCGGCGGCACGATGCTGCGCAAGGCCCCGCGCGTGCACATCAAGCAGTCCGCATAAGGAATCAGCGGGGTGATGGTAAGGTCCATGCGCTCCAGCCCGCTCGTTGGCCCCATGATGTAGCCGTGGTCAAAGGCCAGCATCACCGTGCGGCCGGATTTGGGGTTGAAGATGCGCGCCAGGCGGTCTTTCATCCCCCAGTCCACATGGTCGAGCCCTTTGAGGAAAAAGGGATGGCGTGGCACGGGAATGCCGATGCCATAGTCTTTGGCCGATAACGTGTTCTCCTGGTCTGCCATAAGGTGAGGTCAGTTAAGGTTGATTGATTACAATGTTACGCGATGGGATCGGACTACGGTTTCAGGCCGTCGCTGAATCCCTTGAAAATCAGGGATACCGATACAGCTCCCGGATCGGGATGGCCAAGGACGCGATCGCCCAAGTTGCGGGCGCGGCCGAATTTGGCACGCATGTTTTTGGTGGCATCAGCCCCCTGGGCGGCAGCGGCTGCAGCCTGCGCCAACGCGGCCGGGATGCCGCCCGTGGGGTCCGCGGCCTTCAAAGCCTCCAACGCCGGCAGGAAGGCATCCATCATGGTTTTGTCGCCCACCTTGGCGCGGCTTTGGCGGGCAAGTTTGTTGATGCCGGCCTCGAACATGGCCACCATGGCTGCGTGGTCCAGCTCCGTCCGGCCGGCCACCGCCTCACTCATGCCCAGGAACAGGGAGCCCAGCAGCGGACTGGTGGAACCGCCATCGCAGCCCATCACCGCCCAGGCGACTTTGGACAACAATTCCTGGAAAGTAGGCGCGCCCTCCGCCACGGTACGCTCCACGGTCTCCATGGTGCGCAAGATCGTGGTACCGTGATCGCCGTCGCCGATGGCGCTGTCCAGTCGCGAGAGCATCTCGTGGTGGGCCCGAATCTGTGCCGCCGCCGCCTGCAACATGGCCCCCAACTGCGCAAGGTTGATTGTTTCCATCGTTACAACTCCTGCCGGCTGCTTTTATTCCCTCAAAGAAAAAGGCCTGGCCGCACTAAGCCTTTGGTCATGGAGAGCTTGATTGGCTGAGCCACGGTGGTGGTCAGGGCCTCGTCCAGGCCGGCGTATGGCAGGGTGCCTGATAGTAGTGCAATAGCTCGTCATCCATTTTCGCGACGAACATCTGGAACCCCGCCATTTCCTGCACCGTGAGGAACTCGCCCACTTCCGCGGCGGCGAGCTGAAGGCCGCGCGCATCCAGCAGTTTCTTACAGGCGCGCAACACGATATACAGCTCCATCAAGGTGGTGGCGCCGCTGCCGTTCAAAATCAACAGCAGGCGATCGCCCTGACGGGCTTTAATCGCCTCCAGCAGCCGTGTGAGCATCATCTCGGCGGTCTGGTCAGCGGTCATGATTTTGCAAGGTCCCGTGCCCGCCTCGCCATGCTGCCCCATGCCGATTTCCATCTCATCATCTGCCAGCTCAAAAATGCTCTGGCCGGTGGCCGGGTGCGTCGCAGTTTTCATCGCCACGGCCAGGGTGGCCATGTTTTGATTGAAGCGCTCCGCCAAGGTGTAAACGTCCTCCAGACTTTTGCCGGCCTCGGCGGCCGCCCCGGCAATCTTGTACAGCGGCAGGGCCCCCACCAGTCCGCGGCGGTCTTCCGCCGGCGCATCCGCGCCGGGGGCGATGTCCTCATGCGTCAGGATCATTTTGTACCGGATGCCCTCCTTGTCGGCCATTTCCATGGCCATGTTGGCGCTCATGACATCGCCGGCGTGATTGAGCACCACAAACAAGATGCCGGCATCGCGCCTGGCCAGGCGCAGGGCCTCAATGACTTTGGGCGGTCCCGGCGCCGCAAAGATGTCGCCCACCACGCTGAAATCCAACATGCCTGGACCCACAAAGCCGCTGAGTGCCGGCTCATGCCCCGCCCCGCCGAGCGTCACCAGCGCCACCTTGTTCTGCGGCTTGGGCTGGGCGCGGCAGACGATTTTTTCGGAAACCAGTTTCACCAGGTCGCCGTGGGCAATGACAAACCCCTCGAGCAATTCCGGGGTAAGGTTTTTCGGGTTGTTGATAAATTTTTTCATGGCCATAAGAACCTCCTTTTCAGGATTTGAACTCCAGATATTCCACGGGCGCCTCTTCATCGAGCACAAAGGCCACGCGCACCCCCGGCAGCGGCTCAAACGGCGGCCAGATCACCTGTTTGCCGCGCAGCGCCTCCTCCAGATTGTCCACCGTGTAGGCCACGTGCGCCTTCGTCTTCATCACTTCCGGGAAAGGGCACCCTGGCTCCGGGCGCACCCACTCGATGCGATGCGGGTTTTTCCCGGCGTCGGTGATGAAGAGCTTGACGCTTTCCAGATAGATTTCATCCGGGCGTTTTTGGGCGGTGGGCATGCCGATATGATGGAATTCCTTTTGCATAAGGCTTCAGTGGGGGATGGGGGGGTATGGGTCGGTTGAAGGTGGGGATCAGAACTTCACATTGGGATTAGTAAAGCGCAGCCCGTCGTTGTCGTGAAAAGAGGCGTATTCGCTGACGATGCCGCCGGCAGGGCCGCCCATCATAAAGTGCTTGGCCGTGGGCCGGTTCAGGGTGAGCAAATCGCCCGCCACCACCTCGGTGCAACGGCGCACCGTGATGTACTTTTCCTGACTTTTCGGCAACACCACCCCGGCCGGAATGTCGCCGCCGGTTTCCCCGAAGCAGTACACACTGCCATGGCGCACGTGCCAGCTTTCCATCTTGGGCCTGGCCCTGGCGGTTTCCACGTGGGCATGCTCCACAATCATCTGGCCCGGCAGCAGGTAAATTTCGTGCGCAAAGTAGTTGTGCTCCTGCGAATTGATCCAGAACACCCCCCCCATGCCCACGTGCACAAAGTCGCCCAGGCCAAAGTCCGTCACCCAGAAGTCCGTGGCCCACTTTTTGGCGTGCTCGATGTGCATGTCATAGCCATGGCGCTGCATCATGTCGAAATAAGCCGCTTTGGCTTTTTCCGGCAGGAACTTGCCGCTTTTATCGTAGAAGTCGGCGTTGGAGTACTTGGGGAGTTTCACGGTTTTGGTTTTCATAGAGGTTTGGGCTGCGTGGGCCAGACTGCCACTAAGCGCGGCGGCGCCGGCGGCTGCGGCCATCAGTTTGAGGTGAGTTCTGCGATTCATGCGTTGATGTGAGTTGGTTGGGGTTGAGTTGGCCGTTAAAACTTAATCCAGCACGGCCACGCGGAAGCCCACGTTGTACACGCGCTGCCACGCCGGATAATCCAGACGCGAGGAAGCCCGCGATTCCTTGGGCCGCTCGGCCCAGGAGCCGCCCCGCACGACTTTCCGGGTTTGGGCGGTCACAGTTGCAGCGGGCGCCGGGGTGTAGGGATAAGGCCGGTAGTCGTCCAGAGTCCACTCGGCGACGTTGCCGATCATGTCGTGCAACCCCCAGGCATTGGGACGGTAGCGGCCGCACTCAGCCAGATGCAGCACTCCATCATTGAAACGGGCATCCTTGGGCACAAAATCCCAAAACTTGTCCGGGTTGGGTATGGGTTGGGGGTCCACCCCCTGCACGGCCAACTGGCTGATGGTGGCGTCTGCCAGATTGGCAAACGGGGCAAAGTCCGTGTTCAAATCTCCGTAGTACATGGGGGACGCCGTGCCAGCCCGGCAGGCCCATTCCCATTGCGCCTCGGTGGGCAGCGTGACCCGTTTGCCGGTGCGCGCCGAGAGCCAGCGGCAAAAGGCCATGGCCTGCTCCCAGGACACCCGGATGACCGGCAGGTTGGGCGCGTCCATAAGATAACCCGGCTTGACCTGATCTTTGTAATGCATGTCGTAGTAACCGTTTCGATGCTGCGGATCAAATTGTTGATATTGCGCCAGGCTCACTTCCATTACGCCCAGCCAGAAGGGCCGTTCAATTTTGACCACAGTCATCGGATATTCATCCGCCTCGCCCTGCACATCGCCCATTGGAAATTCGCCTGCTGGAATGCGCCGGCAGACAATCGCCTGGCCCCCTCCCAAATCGAGTCGTAGTTCCGAGGTGCCCAGTTGCGCCTGCCGGGTTTTGGCCTCGGCCTCGCTGAAGGGCCAGCCGGCCAGGGTCACGGGCGCCGGCCGCGGCGGCATCGGCGGGGGCATTTGAAAGGCCGGGCGGGGCGGTGAGGGATTGGGGATTTCCTCAATGTCTTCGTGGACATTGGCATATTTTATCGCGGCCTCCCGCCGCCGCTGCGCAAAGTTGGACGGGATGCTGCCCGCCTCGTGAAAGGTGCCGTGGGCCGGCACATTCAAGTCAATCCAGGTAATCAGACGATCCCACGCCTCCGCATCCAGACGCACATTGTAATGCCCCTTGCGCAACATCTGCACCAGCCGGCTGGTGTCGGCGTGAAACTCCAGGGGAGTCAGCACATGATAATCCCCTTCCGGGCCGTTGCGGCGCACGAAGGGATGCAGGTTCAAATAGGATACCGGCAGCCGCGCCCCGACGGTGGTCCGCACGATTTGCGTGTCGGCAAGATTGGGCCGCGCGGGGTCTTTGCCATCATGGCAACCCGAGCAATAGCGATCCAGCACCGGCTGGACCTCCCGCAGGAAACTGAATCCACGCTTGGGACCGTGCCACGGCGTGGGATCCACCGGTGTGCTGCGAGCCGCGAGAGCATTGCGCAGGGTGGAGCTCTGATTCTGCCGCTCATGACAGCCGCCGCAGGAAACATACTCGCCCGGCATTCCCACAAACCAGCTCCGCATCTGCTGGAGCGCCTTGCCTTCGGCGTCCAGCGGTTGGATGGCCAACGGCGTGTTGGCGGGCACGTTGAACAAAGCCGAGCCATCAGGCTGCACCGGCACGGTGCCAATCAGGCGCCGCACGTCCCAGCCCCCTTCCATGCCGATGAAATAATGCCCGCCCATGTTGCGATAGGAATATTCATACTGAAACAACCGCAGGCTTTTCACCGTGCCCGGCGGCACGCCTTGCAAACCATCGCCCTGGTACACATTGTGCAGGTACACCACGGCATTGGTGGCGCCGGGCCGCACCTTGTCCTGGATGATGGGCGGCCGCTCCGTTTTGCGCAGGGGCACCGGCTCGAACAGCGCATAGCCCGGCTCCTGGCGCAGCAACAGCAGGTTGTTGAAAATATCCACCAGATAAATGCCCCACAGCGCCTGCGGGGTGGGCTTGCAGGCCACCAGAAAATGTTTGTCGCTCAACGGAAACGGATGCAAAAACTTCGGCCACGAGCCATCCACCAGCGCATCCTTGATCTCCGCTTTGACCGGCTTGCCGTACCCCGGAATGCGCTGGATTGCCCCGGCGTCGCTCTGCCGCCCGCGCGCCGCGTCAAACAACACCAGCTCGCCCATGCGCGGCACCCCATGATGCCCGCTCACAATGCCCACAAATTTCGTCGCGCTGCCCGGCAGGGGCCGCGCATAAAACAGCGAGTTGGGCCAGTAGGAATTGCTGCCATAGAACTCCATCTGTCCTGTGCCGTCCGGATTCATGGACATGAGCACGCGGCTGAAATAATGGGCGCTGTCCGTGTATTCCCAGCGCAGGTACATCACCCGGCCGTTGGGCAGCATGACCGGACACCAGTTGTTATCCTGGTCAAAACACAGCCGCCGGATGTGCCGGCCGTCCGGTGTCATGAG
Organism: Verrucomicrobiia bacterium; assembly: GCA_026414565.1. NCBI lineage: Bacteria > Pseudomonadati > Verrucomicrobiota > Verrucomicrobiia > Verrucomicrobiia bacterium. The sequence continues at coordinate 3,081 of JAOAIT010000041.1, read as the reverse complement.
ATGCAGGTTGGCCACATAGTCCGCGCCGCCCACACAAGGCACGCCGGTGAAGGGAGTGGTGGCATCAAAGATGATCCGATCGTCCGGCAGATAAATGGCATCATAACTGTCAATGTCCGGCTCGTCCCCCGGGGTGACCTGCCGCAGGCCGGTGCCGTCCACGTTGATCTCGAAGACCTGCCAGCGCCCGTGCGAGCCAATGGAGGAAAAGAGCAGTTTCTGGCCGTCGTAATGCAAATCCACATCGCCCACGAAAACATCATTGGTGGGCTTGTACACCCGCCGCAACGCCGGCAACTCCTCGCGCACGTTCATCCGCACCAGTTCATTTTCCATGCGCGGATTCAGGCTGCTGTTGCCCTGCCAGTTTTGTGGCAGGCCCAGGTTGCCCTCGCGCCGCTTGATGAGCAGGATTTCCTGAAAATCTATGGCTGGATTGGCCAGCAACGCTCTTCGCTCCAGGGCGCGGTAGTGTTGCACCGCCTGCAAGGCGCGACGCTCGCCGGCGGCCAGGGCTTCTTTGAGTTTTGGCAGCCCCTGCTCGAAACGCTGCAACTCCGCCAACACCGCCGCGCCTTCGCGGTATTTCTCCCCATGGGTCCTTTGCAAGTCCTCCACCGCCAGCCGCAGGGCGGCCGGACTCAAGCGATCCACCTCGGCCCTGGCCTGCTCGAACGCATCCACTTCCTCCGCCAGCCCCAGCCATAGCGTGAGCCAGGCCGGATTGTCGGGCGCGGCCTTGGACTCCACCAGCGATTGAAACTGCTGCCGGGCCGCCTCCACTTCTTTGAGTCGCTTAAGCAAACCAATGATGACCTCCTGCTCCACCGTGGTGTTGTCCGCGTTGCGCAGCCAGCGGGCCGGCTGGCCGTACCTGGCAAACAACGCCATCTCCCGCGGATACCGGCTGGCCAGCCCGGCCAGGATCGCCGTCGGCGAGGTGACCCCGCTTTGATAGTAAAAACCGCAATTCCCCGTGCGGTTGTAGATTTTGAACAACACCGTGTTGGTGCCCGGTCTGAGTTGCACATTCACCACATCCTGATCCGGGGCCGCGCCCCGCGGCACATCACGCGACAACACCTTCTCCCCGTTGAACCAAAACTCGCAGCCGTCGTCGCTGCCCAGGCTGATCCGCAGCGGCCCCGCCGTCCTGGCCACCAGCGTGCGATAGAAATACGTGGACATGCTGTTGCCTGCGCGCAAATCATTCACCACCCCGTTGGGATAATCCTTCACCTGCCAAAGTCGCCGCTTGCCATCTTCTGTGCGCGCTTCGAGGTTGATCTCCTTTTCGGGAAACAACGCCTCGCCAAAAGATTTAGCCGGCAGCGGCCCGGTGGTGAACCAGGGCGATTCTTGAACCGCGGTTTTTTCCAGCGCGGCCTTGCGTTGCGCCAGCAAGGCTTCCGCCCAGCCCGGGGCCGCCGCCTGGATTCCGACGGCCAGCCAGCTTAAAAGCATCGCCCCCACCATCCATTTGACCCGCAGTATCTTATTCATGTCCGTGCTGCCCTTGGCCGTCGCTCCTGCCGGAGGCGGCAATCCACCCAAAGCCCAGGTGCTGCGACACCCGCCGGGCCTGCGCCATCACCTGCGCCGCCACCTGGGGAAAATCTGTTTCCCGCAACCGATCGGCCGGGCCAGTGGTCCACAAGGCTGCCACGGGGTAGCCGTGACGATTCAAAACTGGCGCCGCCACACAATGAATGCCGGTCAACTGCTCCTGCCGGTCCACAGCATACCCGAGCCGCGCCACCTGCATTAGCTCGGCTTGTAATGCTTGGACGTTGCTCAAGGTGCGCTCATTGAATTTTTCGTACTTGATTTTCCACAACACCCGGCGGCGCTCCTCCTCGGGCAAAAACGCGAGCATCGCCTTGGCTGGCGCAGCCGTGTGCAGGGGCAGATGCGTGCCCAAATCCACCGAAAACTTGAACGGATGCGCACCCAACACCTGGCCCAGCACCACAAACGCATCCCCCGCCAGCGTGCCAATCAGTACCGTTTCTTTCACCGCGTCACGCAACACCTTGGCCGCGTCCATGGCCACGCTCAACCAATCCTCCTCGGCTAAAACCCGGCTGCCCATCGCCAGCAACTTGGGGCTTAAGCGCACCGCCTTGCTCTCCTCGTCGCGCTGCACATATCCATAGGCCGCCAGTGTCAGGGTGATCCGATAAACACTGGTGGCCGGACAGCGCAATCGGGCCGCAATTTCGCGTTGTGTCAATCCTTCCGGATAGTCGAGCAATAGCTCCAGAATCTTCAGGCCCCGCTCCAGATTCGGCACCTGGTAGCGGGACATCCTGCCGGCAACAGCCGGCCGCTGGACGGGGCGGTGGCCCATGCTTTTACTTATGAAATTGTATTTCGCAGGTGAAATTAAGAACCTCGGCGGTTCCTGTCAATCATAGATTTACTTTGCTTATGTTGCATCCCTCCTCCGGACCGAGTCCCGATCTTGGGATGGCGGGGCCTGGTTGTCGCGCCAAACTCTTCAGTCTCTCGCCTGCCACTCAGGGATTGCAGGAATTGCCAATGTCCCTGCCAGCGGCTCACAGACGTGCCAAAGCCAAAAGCCCTCACCCAATTAAGCAGGATGCCCATTGCAACTGAATCGTGCTTGAGCAACTCAGCTTTCGTCCTCCTCCTGGCCCGCACCTAGCCCGTATTGCATTTTGCACTTTGCCTTCTCCTAAATGGACTTGCAGAGAGGATGGCTCTGGGGGTTATTGATCGCAGGTGAGGCGGAAGTGAATGCAAACGTGGGAAACCTTCGGCACGTTTGGGGCAACGAAGGAGGCAAATAGTTTCTTGAATAATTTATTTCAACTGAGCGCTGGATGCCACAGAGGCGGGTTGTGGGCAACACTCATCCCCGGTGGAGGGACATAACCCCCATGTCCACGTGGCTATCGGCAAGACACACGAGGGGTGTTCAATCCCGGCGGATGAGGTCCACCAGTTCGCGGCGGTGGTTATAGACGCGGGCTTCCAGCGGCAGGTGGCCGGGCAGGCTGTGCGTCGCGCATCCCAGGCACGGATCATACGCCCGAAACGCCATCTCCACCTTGTTCA
>JAOAIT010000040.1 GCA_026414565.1 Verrucomicrobiia bacterium | reverse complement strand
CTGCGGCGGTGGCGCGGGGGTTGAGGGCGGGGGCGGGGGGGGCGCTTGCTGTTGGGCGGGGCGGTGCTATGCTGCGAGTGGCGGAGAACGGATTTGGCTATGAGCAAAATTGTTGGGATTGATCTGGGGACCACCAATTCGCTGGTGGCGGTGGTGGAGGCGGGGATTCCGTATGTGATTGCCGATGCGGAGGGCCATCGGCTGACGCCGTCGGTGGTGCATTTTCCGGGGCCGGGGATGGAGCCGGTGGTGGGGCATGCGGCCAACCGGGTGCGGGTGTTGAAGCCGCGGGAGACGGTGTATTCGATCAAGCGATTCATGGGGCGGCGGGGGGCGGAGATACCGCGGGAGGAGATGCTGGTGACGTATCCGGTGCGGGGGGAGGGGAGCGGGCCGGTGCAGGTTGACATTCACGGGCGGACGTACACGCCGGAGGAGATTTCGGCGGAGATATTGAAGAAATTGAAGGGGGATGCGGAGCGGGCGCTGGGGGAGGCGGTGACGCGGGCGGTGATCACGGTGCCGGCGTATTTCAATGATGCGCAGCGGAATGCGACCAAGCGGGCGGGGGAGCTGGCGGGGTTGACGGTGGAGCGGATCGTGAATGAGCCGACGGCGGCGGCGCTGGCGTACGGGTTGAACCGGTTGAAGGAGAAGTCGCGGATTGCGGTGTATGATCTGGGCGGGGGGACGTTTGATTTGTCCATTTTGGAGCTGAACGAGGGGGTGTTTCAGGTGCTGGCGACCAACGGGAACACGCGGCTGGGGGGCGATGATCTGGACCGGCGGCTGATTGATTTTCTGGTGGAGCGCATTCGGGCGGCGGGGGGGCCGGAGGCGACGGGCGATTTGTCCATGATGTCGCGGCTGCGGGAGGCGGCGGAGCGGGCGAAGATAGCGTTGAGCACGGAGACGGTGGTGGAGGTGGCGCTGCCGTTTTTGACGCCGCAGTTCAGTTTCAGCTACCGGCTGACGCGGGAGGAGCTGGAGGGGCTGACGCGGGACATTATTGAGCGCACGCGGGCGCATTGTCTGCGTTCGCTGGCGGATGCGCGGGTGGAGCCGCGGGAGCTGGATCAGGTGATACTGGTGGGGGGGCAGACGCGGATGCCGCTGGTGCGGCGGCTGGTGGCGGAGTGGTTTGGGTGTGTGGAGGAGGAGTTTGCGGAGGCGCGGGGCAATCTGGCGATGAGCGGGGAGGGGGGCGGGAAAAAAGGCCCGCAGTTGAACACGACGCAGAATCCGGATGAGGCGGTGGCGCTGGGGGCGGCGATTCAGGCGGAGATTTTGAGCGGGGGCTTTCAGCAGGTGTTGTTGCTGGATGTGACGCCGTTGTCGCTGGGGATTGAGACGTTTGGGGGGTTGATGAATGTGATCATTCCGCGCAACAGCACCATACCGATCAAGGCGGGGGAGATGTTCACCACGGCGGTGGACAATCAGCGTTCGATGTTGATCCACGTGCTGCAGGGGGAGCGGGAGCGGGCGCGGGACAACTGGAGCCTGGGGCGGTTTGAGATTGAGTTTGAGCCGGCGCCCAAGGGGGTGCCGCGGGTGGGGGTGCAGTTTGAGATTGATGCCAACGGGATTTTGCATGTGCTGGCGCGGGACATCAAGACGGGGCGGCAGAAGGTGGTGGACATCAAGTCGGTGGTGGATGTGAACGATGCGGAGGTGCAGAAGATGGTGGAGGAATCGATCGAGCATGCGTTTGATGATTTGCGGGCGCGGCAGTGGATCGAGGCGAAGCTGCGGGCGGGGGAGACGTTGAGCGCGACGCGCAAGGGGCTGGCGGAGTGCGGCGGGGAGCTGAGCGCGGAATACCGGCAGAAGATCGAGCAGGCGATGGCGGAGGTGGAGGCGGTGCTGGGGCAGGAGGATGCGCGCACCAAGACGGGGGATCCGGCGCGGTTGAAGGCGGCCAATGCGGCGCTGGATGAGGCGACGCGCCCGCTGGCGGAGCTGATGATGGACAAGGCGATGGAGGCGATGTTGAAGAAGAAGGGGCTGATTTAAGGGGGCGGGGGCGGGTTGGGGGGCGTTGGGGTTATTTGACCTGGGGCAGCACGGCGCGGGCGGCGGCCACGGTGCGTTCGATGTCCTCCGGGGTGTGGGCGGTGGAGAGGAAGCCGGCTTCGAAGGGGGAGGGCGCCAGATAGATGCCGGCGGCGAGCATGCCGTGGAAGAACCGCTTGAACTGCTCGCGGTCGCTGCGGAGGGCATCGCCCAGATGGTGGACGGGTTGGGGGGTGAAATAGAGGCAGAACATGGAGCCGCAGCGGTTGAACTGGACGGGGATGCCGGCGGCGGCGGCGGCGGCGGAGATGCCTTCTTCCAACTGGCGGCCGAGGTTTTCGAGGCGTTGATAGGCGGAGCCGTCCTGGAGGAGTTGGAGGGCGGCGAGGCCGGCGGCCATGGCGAGGGGGTTGCCGCTGAGGGTGCCGGCCTGATAGACGGGGCCGAGGGGGGCCAGGCAGTCCATGATTTCGGCGCGGCCGCCGAAGGCGCCGACGGGGAGGCCGCCGCCGATGATTTTGCCGAAGCAGGTGAGGTCGGGGCGGATGCCGAAGCGTTCCTGGGCGCCGCCGAAGGCGAGGCGGAAGCCGGTCATGACTTCATCGAAGATGAGGAGGGCGCCCTCCTGGCGGGTGATGTGGCGGAGGAATTCCAGGTAGCCCGGGCGGGGGAGGTAGAGGCCGGCGTTGCCGGGGACGGGTTCGAGGATGATGCCGGCGATCTGGCCGGGGTTGGCGGCAAAGGCGGCGCGGACGGCGGCTTCATCGTTGAAGGGCAGGACGATGGTGTGCTGGGTGAAGGCGGCGGGGACGCCGGCGCTGTCCGGGTGGCCGAAGGTGAGGGCGCCGGAGCCGGCCTTGACGAGGAGGGAATCGGCATGGCCGTGGTAGCAGCCGTCGAATTTGATGATTTTGTCGCGGCGGGTGAAGCCGCGGGCGAGGCGGATGGCGGACATGCAGGCTTCGGTGCCGCTGTTGCAGAAGCGGATTTTTTCGACGCTGGGGATGCGCTCGATGATGCAGCGGGCCAGGGCGACTTCGCGGGGGTTGGGGATGCCGAAGCTGGTGCCGGCGTCGGCGGCGGTTTTGACGGCGTGGAGGATGGCCGGATGCGCGTGGCCGTGAATGGCGGGGCCCCAGGTGCCCACGTAATCCAGGTATTCGTTGCCGTCCACGTCCCAGACGCGGGCGCCGGCGGCGCGCTCGACGAAGAAGGGTTTTCCGCCGACGGCGCGGAAGGCGCGCACGGGGGAGTTGACTCCGCCGGGGAGGTAACGGAGGGCCTCGGCAAACAAGGCGTCAGATTTGGTCCGCGACTGCATGAGGGGAAAGTAACCGGGCGGGGAGGCGGAGGCAATGCGGATTATGCGGTGGGAGGGGGAGAAGTGGGGGGGTGGGGTGCCCGGCTGCGGGGGTATGGGGTGGGGTGGGTGGGATGGGAGATATGGGAGGGGGGTATTGCATCATAATGACACACATCATTAAAAATGCCACAATGACACACGTTAATTAAACATACAAGATATTGGTAATGAACGACTTACGATAATTTTGTTGGGGTATAAAGTGGAATTAATTTTGCTGATGGGATGGGGTATGAGAATGGATAAATTGACGATTAAAGCAGCGGAGGCCTTGCAGAAGGCGCAGGAGTTGGCGCATGAGCGTCGGCATCAGGAGATAGACGGTGAACACCTGGCGTATGTCTTGGCGCAGCAGGGGGAGACGATTGTGCCGTTGTTGTTGCAGAAGGTGGGGGTGCAACTGCCGCGGCTGTTGGCGGATTTGGAGCGGGCGTTGAAGGATCGGGTGCAGGTGGAGGGGGTCAGTTCTCACGATGCTTTTCTCAGCAACGCATTGAAGAAGGCCCTGGATGCGGCGGAGGCGGCGGCGCGGCAGCTCAAGGATGAGTTTGTGAGTGCGGAGCATTTGCTGCTGGGTTTGCAGGAGCAGCCGAGTCCGGCGCTGAAGAAGATTTTCGCGGCGCACGGGGTGCAGCGGGAGGGGTTGTTGAAGGCGATGGCGGATTTGCGTGGGCATCAGCGGGTGACGGATCAGCATCCGGAGGAGAAGTTTCAGGCGTTGGAGAAGTACGGGCGGGATTTGACGGCGCTGGCGCGGGCGGGGAAGATTGATCCGGTGATAGGGCGGGATGAGGAGATCCGGCGGGTGATGCAGGTGCTGACGCGGCGGACGAAGAACAATCCGGTGTTGATTGGGGAGCCGGGGGTGGGGAAGACGGCGATTGTGGAGGGGCTGGCGCGGCGGATTGTGAGCGGGGACGTGCCGGAGTCGCTGAAGCAGAAGCGGCTGATTGCGATGGATTTGGGGGCGATGATCGCGGGGGCCAAGTATCGTGGGGAATTTGAGGAGCGGCTGAAGGCGTTTGTGAAGGAGGTGGTGGCGAGCGAGGGGCAGATCATATTGTTCATTGACGAGCTGCACACGCTGGTGGGGGCGGGGAAGGCGGAGGGGGCGGCGGATGCGGCCAACCTGCTGAAGCCGTCGCTGGCGCGCGGGGAGCTGCGGTGCATTGGGGCGACGACGCTGGATGAATACCGGAAGCATGTGGAGAAGGATGCGGCGCTGGAGCGGCGGTTTCAGCCGGTGTTGGTGGCGGAGCCGAGTGTGGAGGCGACGATAGCGATTTTGCGGGGTTTGAAGGAGCGGTATGAGGTGCATCACGGGATCCGGATCCAGGATGCGGCGCTGGTGGCGGCGGCGACGTTGTCGCATCGTTACATCACGGAGCGGTTTTTGCCGGACAAGGCGGTGGATTTGATGGACGAGGCGGCGTCGCGGCTGCGGATGGAGCTGGATTCGCTGCCGACGGAGATTGATCAGTTGGAGCGGCAGATCATGCAGTTGGAGATTGAGCGGACGGCGCTGGCGCGGGAGACGGATGCGGCGTCGCGGGAGCGGCTGGCGAAGCTGGAGCGGGAGCTGGCCAGTTTGCGGGAGGAATCGGGGGCGCTGAAGGGGCAATGGGAGAACGAGAAGGCGGCGATCAACGCGATCAGTGTGTTGAACAGCCAGGTGGAGGAGACGAAGGAGGGGATTGAGCGGGCGCGGCAGCAGGGGGATTTGCGGACGGCGGCGGAGCTGCAGTATGGGCGGCTGCCGGAGTTGCAGCGGAAGCTGGAGGCGGCGCGGCAGCAACTGGCGGAGGTGACGCGGGAGAAGCGGTTGTTGAACACGGAGGTGACGGAGGAGGACATTGCGGCGGTGGTGTCGTCGTGGACGGGGATACCGGTGAGCCGGATGCTGGAGACGGAGCGGCAGAAGCTGTTGCAGATGGAGGAGCGGCTGCAGCAGCGGGTGGTGGGGCAGCCGGAGGCGATCAAGGCGGTGGCGAACGCGGTGCGGCGGGCGCGGAGCGGCCTCCAGGATCCGAACCGGCCGATTGGGTCGTTTATTTTCATGGGGCCGACGGGGGTGGGGAAGACGGAGCTGGCGCGGGCGCTGGCGGAGTTTTTGTTTGATGACGAGAACGCGCTGGTGCGGATTGACATGAGCGAGTACATGGAGAAGCACTCGGTGTCGCGGCTGATTGGGGCGCCGCCGGGGTATGTGGGGTATGACGAGGGGGGTCAGTTGAGCGAGGCGGTGCGGCGGCGGCCGTACGCGGTGGTGTTGTTTGACGAGATTGAGAAGGCGCATCATGACGTGTTCAACGTGTTGTTGCAGGTGCTGGACGACGGGCGGCTGACGGACGGGCAGGGGCGGACGGTGGATTTCAAGAACACGCTGGTGATCATGACGAGCAATATTGGGTCGCCGATCATGCAGGAGTACTTTCTGGACGGCAAGCTGAGCGCGTCGGACCGGCGGGAGATGGAGGCGCGGGTGCAGGCGGAGTTGAAGCGGCATTTCCGGCCGGAGTTTTTGAACCGGGTGGACGAGGTGATCATCTTCCACAGTCTGGACGAGGAGGATCTGGCGCAGATTGTGGACATCCAGCTCCGGAGGGTGATGGAGCGGCTGGCGCAGCATCAGTTGACGTTGAAGGTGGAGCCTTCGGCGCGGTTGTTGCTGGCGCGGGAGGGGTATGATCCGCAGTATGGGGCGCGGCCGCTGAAGCGGACGATCCAGGAGCGGCTGCTGGATCCGCTGGCGCTGAAGCTGCTGGAGGGCGAGTTCAAGGCGGGGGAGGTGATCCGGGTGAAGGCGCGCGGGGAGGAGCTGGTGCTGGAGAAGTAAGCGGCGGGGGCGGGAGAAATCCGCCATTGTCAAGGGGTTGGCGGGTGGGGTAAGGTGGCGCATTGCATGGCATCGGTGGCGGAACAATTGCGAAGCGCGCGCGAGGCGCGCGGGTTGAGCGTGTATGACGTGGCGGAGGCCACGAAGATCCGGACGGATCACATCCGGGCGCTGGAGGAGGGGAATTATGATGTGTTTGTGGCGCCGGTGTACATTCGGGGGTTTGTGCGGAGCGTGGCGCGGCTGCTGCATTTGGACGAGGCGGCGATCATGGCGGACTTGGAGGCGGAGCTGCAGCAGACGGAGAAGTTCAAGGAGCCGCCGCCGCTGACGAACATGCCGCGGACGTGGGTGGACGTGGTGATGCTGCAGTTTTCGCGGGTGCACTGGGGGATAGTGCTGCCGGTGCTGGTGGGGGCGGTGCTGGTGGTGGCGGCGGCGTGGGGCTACCGGGTGTGGTGGCGGTACAAGAACGCCGATCCGCTGGCGCCGCTGAAGCCGGCGGTGTACCAGCCGCGGCCGGATGCGCGCGATTTGTATCTGCCGCTGCCGGCGACGAATGCTCCGGGGCGGCCGGGGCGGGGGAAATGAAGGGGGGCGGGGCCAGGCGGGGTGTTGCGGGGAGGGCTTTCCGAGGGCATGCTTGGCGTCATGAGTGAGCTGGTAGCAACAGGGGCGCCGTCGGTGGGACTGGTTTCGCTGGGGTGCGCCAAGAATCTGGTGGATGCGGAGATCATGCTGGGGGCGCTGCTGGGGGCGGGTTTGCGGGTGACCAATGATCCGGCGGCGGCGGATGTGCTGATCATCAATACGTGCTCGTTTATTGACGCGGCGCAGGAGGAGAGCGTGGACACCATTCTGGAGTATGCCGCGCAGCGGGAGCGCGAGCGTCCGGCGCAGGGGTTGATTGTGGCGGGATGTCTGCCGCAGCGGCATCGGGAGGAGCTGCCGCGGTTGTTGCCGGAGGTGGATGTGTTCATGGGGGTGGATCAGGTGGCGCAGGTGGCGGAGCTGGTGCGGCAGGCGTTGCGGCATCGGGCGGCGCAACTGGCGGCGGCGCCGCGGCGGGCCAACCGGCAGGCGTTGCTGGCGCGGCTGGCGGAGCTGGGGGCGGGGGCGGGGGGCGGGAGCGGGGAGGGGGCGCCGGATTTGCGGGGGCGGGCGCGGAATCAGACGCGGGTGACGTTGAGCGCGCCGCCGCCGCCGGAGGTGCAGGTGCATTTGCGGCCGCGGTACATTCCGGATTATGCGACGCCGCGTTTGCGGCTGACGCCGCGGCATTTTGCGTATGTGAAGATTGCGGAGGGCTGCAATCATCCGTGCAGTTTTTGCATTATTCCGCGGCTGCGGGGGAGTTACCGGAGCCGGCCGCTGGGGGATGTGGTGCGGGAGGCGCGGCAGTTGGTGGCGGAGGGTTGCCGGGAGTTGAATTTGATTTCGCAGGACACGACGTATTACGGGCGGGACTGGCGGCGGGGGGCGGCGGCGGCGCAGGAGGAGGCGCCGACGTTGTGCACGTTGTTGCGGGCGTTGAATGAGGTGGAGGGGGATTTTTGGATACGGTTGTTGTACACGCATCCGGCGCACTGGACGGAGGAATTGATCCGGACGGTGGCCGAGTGTCCCAAGGTGGTGCGGTATGCGGACATGCCGCTGCAGCATATTCATGATGTGATGCTGGAGCGGATGCGGCGGGAGACGTCGCGGGCGTACATTGAGGATTTGGTGGGGAAGATCCGGGCGGGCATTCCGGGGATTGCGCTGCGGACGACGTTTATCGTAGGGTTTCCGGGCGAGACGGAGGCGCGGTTTGCGGCGCTGGTGGAGTTTGTGCGGCGGGTGAGGTTTGAGCGGCTGGGGGTGTTTGCGTACTCGCGGGAGGCGGGGACGCGGGCGGCGCAGATGCGGGGCCAGGTGCCGGCGGCGGAGCGGCAGCGGCGGCGGGAGCTGTTGATGGCGGCGCAGCACGAGGTGGCGCGGGAGGTGGCGGCGGGGTTTGTGGGGCGGCGGCTGCGGGTGCTGGTGGAGGGGGAGGCGACGGCGCGGCAGTTGCGGGAGGCGCGGGTGGATTCGTGGGAGCACGGGTTGCTGCGCGAGGCGGATGGGGGGGCGCAGCGGCTGCGGGGGCGGTATGCGGTGGCGCGGGGGGAGGCGGATGCGCCGGATATTGATGGGCGGGTGTACATCCGGGGGGGGGCGGCGCGGGCGGGGGAGTTTGCGGAGGTGCGGGTGGTGGGGCACACGGATTATGATTTGCTGGCGGAGCTGGCGGGGAGCGGGAGCGGGACATGAATTTGCCGAATAAATTGACGATGGCGCGGCTGGGGTTCACGGCGGCTTTTTTGTGCGCGTTGTTCATTCCTTTTTCCCTGCATTACACGGTGGCGCTGGTGTTGTTTGCGCTGGGGGGGTTGACGGATCATCTGGATGGGCGGCTGGCGCGGCGGTACAATTTGATTACGAATTTTGGCAAGTTGATGGATCCGCTGGCGGACAAGATTTTTACGTGTTCGGCGTTTATTGCGTTTGTGGGGTTGAAGCTGATGCCGGCGTGGATGGTGGTGGTGATTGTGGCGCGGGAGTTTGCGATTACGGGGCTGCGGATGCTGGCGGCGACGCAGAATCGGATTTTGGCGGCGGAGGGATTTGGGAAGCACAAGACGGTGAGCCAGATTGTGTGCATTTTGACGATGCTGGTGAGTTTGTGCGCGCCGGAATGGGGCGGGTTGGGGCGGGTGTTTTTGGCGCCGGTGGGTGGGGTGGCGTGGGTGGAGCAAGTGGCGGTGGTGATGCAGTGGGTGACGGTGGGGCTGACGATCATCTCGGGCACGCTGTACCTGTGGCGCAATCATCAGGTGTTCACGGTGGGGGCGTGAGGGGGGAGGGGGGGCTGAGGAGTGGGGGGACTGGGGCGGGGCGAAGGGTGACGGTGCGCGTGGCGGAGGGGGGTATCGCAAGGGAGGCGCCGGCCGAGGAGTGAAGTGCGAGGCGCGCTGGTCAAGTGGAGCGAGAAGCGTGGCGTTTGGTGGTGCTGGTTGCCAGCCATTCACGGAGGGCGTTCGAGTTTGGGGGGGCGCAATCCAACGGGTCGCGGGGGTGGTGGTTTCCTGCGTTGTGCGCGATGCCTGGAGCCGGCTTGCTTTGTCCGCTTGAAAGCATATTCTCATCGGGGACGTGAGTTTCAATGATCTCCTGCTTGTTTGCAGCCGGTGCCTCAGAGCGGCGGAGGCGATGGGGGGTGCGGTGCGTATGGCAGCCTTGATGCCGGGGCTTATGTTGGCTTTGGCAGGTTCCGGCGGACTGGCGATCATCAGCGTGGAGGCCGCCCCTGTCCCACGTGCGGATTCAAGCCCGGCGATCATCCATCAGGCGGCCATGGGGAATTACGGCAGTGATTACGTCCGTCTGGGTGACCTTGATGGCGACGGCATGCTCGATGTGCTTTGCATTCAGGCCTATGCGCCGGGCCATCCGGCGGGTTCTCAGGGGGGCGAGCATGTTTCAGAGATCACCTGCCTGACGGCCATCAACCTCGACGGCAAGATTCTCTGGCAGATTGGGAAGCCGGACTTGAAAAACCTCTATTGCGGCGGCGATCATCCGGTTCAGATTTACGACATTGACCGCGACGGCAGCAACGAGGTCATCTACATACCCAACCGGGACAACGTGCTCCATATTGTGGAGGGCAAGACGGGCAAGCTGCGCAAGAAGGTTCAACTCGCCGGCGGGCATGACAGCATCCTCTTTGCCGACTTTGCCGGGGGCGGGTACGCCCAGGACCTGTTGGTCAAGGACCGCTATTCGAGTGTCTGGGTTTACGACAAGGATTTCAGACTGCTCTGGCAGAAGCAGGACTGCAATCCCGGGCATTACCCGATGGAATACGATGTCAACGGCGACGGCAGAGTTGAGCTGGTGTGCGGTTACACCCTCTATGCTCGTGACGGGAGCGTGCTCTGGAGCCGTCCCGAGTTGGGCGGGCACAGCGATGCCGTTTATGTGGAGGACATGGACGGCGACGGCAAAGCCGAAATCGCGATTGCGGCCAGCCGAGACAAACCTGGGGAGCAGGCTACGCTGCTTGACGCCGAGGGCAGGGTTCTCTGGCGCAAGTTCAGCGACCATTGCCAGTTCGCATTGATTGGACGATTTCGGCTGGATCTTCCCGGCAAGCAGGTGTGCTTTGTTGATCGGCAGATTTACCGGTATCCGCCCGAGCAGCACACGGCTGAGGTCTCCCTCTACACGAAGGCGGGCGAAAGGCTCTGGAGCCGGCAACTGAAGACAGGCGACACGAGCGGGGCGCTGCGCATTGAGCGTTGGACGGCAGATGCCAACGAGCACGTGCTGGCCATCCACTCGCAGGCGCTTGCGCCGCCCTGCCTGCTGGATGGATTTGGGCGGACGATCGCGGTCTTGCCGTTCCCCGAAGCCATCGAGAGGCCCGGCGGAGGAGCGGGCGGGAAGGACATCTACGGCGCGTACATGGTGCATCACATTGACTGCTACGGTGACGCGCGGGAGGAGATTATCATGGTCAATCACAAGAAGCTGTACATCTGGACCAACGCGGCGGGGGGCGATGCAACGCCAAGGCCCGCGTGGCGGAAGGATCTCCGCCGGCAGTTGCCCAGGATGTACAACAACACGGTGTACACGGGGCGAGGATAGGCGGTGCCGCAGTTTCAGCCCACTCAGCGCCGGGCGCGGGCTTCGTTTTTCAACGCCACGGCGCGTGCATCACGCAGCGTGGAGCGAGGTTGGGCGGCGTGTTGCAGCGTGGCGCAGCATGGCATAGCGGGAGAGTCGCGGTGGCAATGAGCTGCGCCCAGGTTGCCCAGAAGAGGGTGAAGGAATGGCGGCGTGGAGAGCAGCAGTCAGAGGGCAGATGTCAGAGGGCAGCAAGCCCTCTCACCCCGGCCCTCGCCCGCGGTGGGGGAGAGGGAGGTAACTATGGGGTATCTTTTTTTCGATGGCGGGGGGTGGTCAGGGTGAGGTTTTGCCGGCGGTGACGGTTTTCAGCGCCGCTTCGAAGTTGGCGAGGAAGCGTCCCTCGGGTCCGGGGCCAAACATCGCCAGGGGGTCGGCCGAGAGGAGGGCGGCGTGTTTGCGGGCGGCTGCGAGCTGTTCGGGCGCGAGGGTTTGGGCCTGGGCAAACGCGAAGAGGAATTCGGTGACGCGATAGCTTTTGGCAAAGAATTCGACGCGCGCTTTTTCCGCGCGGGGGGCGGCGGTGGCGGCGGCCTCGTCGAGCAAAGTCCGGGCGCGGCGGGCGAGGGTTTGCTGCTCGGGGGTGCCGAGCAGGAACTGGTTGTTCCAGCGGAAGAGTTTGCGCTCGTGCTGGTGGTCCATGGCGATCCAGAGCTGTTCGAGCGTGGCGAAATACTCGCGCATGGGGGAGCGGGCTTGCGGGAACATGTCGGCGCAGAATTGGTTCCAGAGTGTTGCTGCGCCGCGGCGGGGGTTCCACCAGAGCCGCGCGCACCGCGCCCAGTTTGGGGTCCTTTTTTTTGGCCTCGTTCACCAGCGCGGCGCACCGGGCGCACTGGCAGTGGCGGTCGGCGTCCTGCACGGAAAAGGAGAGGAAGTTTGCCTGGGGGTTGGCCGTGAAATAGGCGCGGGCGGATTCGACAGCGGCTTCGATCAAGCGTGGTTCGGTGAGGCAGGGTTGCCAGGTCTGGAGGAGGGCCGCCGCGTCCGCCTCTTCCGGAGCGGGGGCGGCGGGCAGCAGGAGCACCGTGGGTTCCGGGGCGAGTTCGAGTTCGGCAGCATGCGCCAGGAGGGGAGGGGGGAACCAGGCAATGACGACGGCGATGAGGGCCAAGCAGGGCATGGTGTAAGAATGGATGCAAACCAGGCGCGAGAGCAAGTATTTCCGAGGGAAGGAGTGGTGATGGGACGGACGGGGTTGGCCGGGGCGGCGAGGGCGGGGTGGGCGGGGAAAGGTGTGGGTGGAAATTGGTTGCGGGGGGTGGATTCGAACCACCGACCTTCAGGTTATGAGTTTTTCCAGGAGATTTTAGGAGCGCTTTAAGGGGGTGTGGTGTCGCATGGTTTCTTCTTCACGATCCAGGATTTTGAAACGGAGGGGAAAGACGATCCGGTTCTGGTTGGCTTCTATGCTCACCAAACCAGCGTGGACTATTTGCGTTAAAATTTCACTTTGCGAAAGATTTGTTGTTTCGCTCAGCTTTTTTAAGCGCATCAAGTCCTCATCGGTCAGATAGAGCCGTCGAGTAGTTCCTTTAATAAAATCATTCATATAAGCGATATGATAAGATTTGACGGCAAATGACACGAAATGAGTTGACAATAATTGGCAGCCTATGGCATTATATTATCCGTTATGAATGTCATAGTCCTGAAAGTCAAAACCCGCTACTCCATTCCCCCTGGGAAGATCGCGTTGCGGGAGGTTTGCACCTTGTTGCACATCAGCATGAGCACGGCCAAGCGCCGGATCAAGGCGGGCGAGCTGGTGCCGGTGGAGTCTCCAGGCCGGCACAAACCCGTCCTGTTTGACTTGGAGACCATTAGAGCCATGGCCGGGCCTGGGGCACCCAGGGTGGAATATGTGCCGGTGGACGAAAAAAATAACGGCAGCGGCTTGATCACGGTGAGCGAGGCGCTGCGCAGGGCCGGGAGGAAAGAAAATGAAAACCACGGTCTATGAGCATTTCCGGCTGCGGCCGGGGATGCGGATCAAGTTGCGGGAGGGGCCGGCGGTGGTGGAGCGGGTGACGGCGTGCGCGGCGGTGTGCCGGCTGGAGGCGCCGCGGGTGCGGGAGTTCACCACGATTAGCGGCTGTCCGGTACGGATTGAGGCCCGGGGGGAGCTGATCCGCATTTCCCCCAACAGCGAGGTGGAGGTGTTATGAGCCGCTACAACTACTACGTGGCCCGCCAGGAGGAGACCAGGGCGGAGATGCGGCGGTGCGCGATCCTGTGGCGCCGATTTCAACGTGAAGGGGACTGGATGCTGGCGGAGACGTACCTGCAAATGGCGCGGGAGTGGCGCACGCTGGCCAACCGTTATGCCGACATTGCCCGGGCGGAATGCAACGT
The DNA here is from genome assembly GCA_026414565.1 of Verrucomicrobiia bacterium. Classification (NCBI taxonomy): domain Bacteria; kingdom Pseudomonadati; phylum Verrucomicrobiota; class Verrucomicrobiia; species Verrucomicrobiia bacterium. The sequence goes on along the minus strand of JAOAIT010000040.1, from coordinate 11,205 downwards.
GAAATTCAACATCTGATCGAGGTGGCGGCGGCGCGGGTGATGCTGACCAAGCAAGACCTGGCGCTGCGGTATTCGGTGACGGAGCGCACCATTGAGCGCTGGGCCGCCCTGGGCGTGTTGCCGGAGCCGGATTTTCGGTTTCGGCGGACCCTGCGGTGGAGCGCGTTGAAAATTTTCCATTGGGAAAAAAGGAAGGGGAGAAAGAATGCAAACCAGGGACAATCTGCCACCCTTTGACGAGCAGGCGGAGCGGGCGGCGCTGGCGTGCGTGCTGCTGGCGCCCAGTGCGGTGGAGCAAGGGGCGCTGCTGGAGCAGTTGCGGCCCAAGCTCTTTTTTGACGGGCGGCACCGCCAGTTGTTTGAGCTGATGACCGCGCTGCGGTCCGAGGGGCACGCGGTGGACCTGGTCACGCTGCTGCACCTGGCGCAGGCCCGGAAGGCGGAGGTGGACGCGGCCTGGCTGTCAGGCCTCATGGACGCGGCGCACAGCGTGGTCAATTTTCCGCACTACCTGGGCATCCTGCAAGACCTGGCGGCGCGGCGGTGGACGTTGCAGCGGAGCGCCCGGCTGCAGGAACTGGCGCGCAACGGCGAGTTCAGCCTGGAGACGGTCAAGGCCGAGCTGGCGGAGCTATGGGAAAAGACGGCGCGGATCGGGGAGCAAAGCCGCCCCTGGCTGGAGATCGTGACAATCGAGGAGCTGAAGCGCTACCAACCCGATCCGGGCACCTTTTTGATCGGGGCCGACATGGTGAGCCGGGGCGAGCTGTGCTTGATTGCCGGCTGGGCGGGCCTGGGGAAAAGCCGCCTGGCCAACACCCTGGCCTTTGCCGGGGCGCGGGGCGCCGGCACCTGGATGGGCTACGAGGTGAAGCGCCAATTTCGCACCCTGGTGTTGCAATGCGAGAACAGCTTGCGTCGGCTGAAAACGGAGATCGAGGACTTGCCGGCGAGCTATCAGGACTGGGTGAAGTTTTCCAAGCCGTGCCCCCTGGCGTTTCACCGGCCCGAATTCCGCAGCGAGCTGCGCCGCTTCTGGGATCAATGGCCTTTTGACGTGCTCATCATTGACCACTGGCTGGAAGTGGCCCGCGAGGAGGGCCAGGCCGACCACATGGAGGCGCTGGACAACATCTGGTCCAGCCTGCCCCGGGGCGACAAGGCCCCGGCGCTGGTAATCATTGCGCACATGCGCAAACAGCGCGGGGGAGAAAATTGGCGGCCCAAGACCGGCCGCGAGCTGCTCAGCGAGGTGAGCGGGAGCTATGCGATCGGCGCCAAGGCGCGCACGGTCTTTGTGATCCAGCCCGCCACCATGGAAGCGGACGATGACCGCATTGTGTTTGATTGTGCCAAATCCAACAACGACACCCCGCTGCCCATGAGCGCCTGGCACCGGCGCAACGGTGCCTTCCAGCCGTGCCTGGACTTTGACTTTGACACCTGGCTGAACCCGCCGGACGACCGGGGCGGCAAACAGCGCCAGGTGACCGATCAGGTGATGCGGGACATCTTTCACCAGGGGCGGCGGGCGCTGTGCCGGCTGGACGCCGTGGAGGCGCTTTGCCAGGCCACAGGCCTGGCCACGAGCACGGCCTACAAGTACTTTGACGGCGGCAAGACACCCCAGGGGGATCGCTTCAAGGATCACCTGGTGGAAAAAGACGGCTTGCTTTGGTGGCGGGAATGAGCGAGATTGTTAATGGACAGCTCGCAGACACTGTCCCGCCACTGTCGAAAGCGGCTACCAACCGCCGGCGAAAAAAACGACAAGATTAGCCCGTGCTGGATAGGCCACCCGGGTGGTGCCGGGAGCCGACAAAGGTCTGCGCTTTCCGGCACGGGCTAATGTTTGCCCCGCAGACGGGCGCCACAACCATGGCAAAAAAGAAGCTCACCGTAACGGTCCAGCCGGGGAAGCTGGCCGGTCTCACCGCAATCGCCAATGACCTTGGCGTGGAACCGCAAGTCCTGGTGCAGTTGATGATCACCGCGTTTCTGGAGATGTACGAGGCGGAGCGCCGCCTGGTGCTGCCCTTGATGGTGACGCAACTGGACGATAACTGAGCGCACCAGGGGAACAGGGAACAGGGGGGAGAGAAAACCCCTTAAAACTGGCGCAGGCCCGCGTGGCGTGGGGGTGTGTTCCGGGAAGGTAACCGGAAGCGCACGCCCGCCAGCGGGCCAAAATGTTCGGGGAAATAAGAGATTTACGGCTTGAAAGCATGGGTAAAATCGGTATATTTGCCATGTGAAAGTGACAGCTACAAAGCTCGCCAACGACAGCAAGGCGGTCTTGGACCAGGTGCATTACAAGGGACAGGAGATTATTGTCCAGAGACACGGAAAGCCGGTGGCGTCCATCAGGCCTTATCCTGGCGTCGGAGCCAAGGAAATGTTGGAAATCCTCCAGCGCAATCCATTGACCCCGGAGGAAGCCGAAGAATTGTACGCGGCCACCAAAGAGGGAGCCAGAGCGCTGCATGGGAACGGCCATTGACACCAGTGTTTTAATTTTGGCTCAACGCGGTGGTGACTTGGAGGCCTACCTAAACGAGGAGGGGGAGCCTTATTATGTCCCGGCCCTGGCGGCGGCGGAATATCTGCTGGGGGTGCACCTGGTCAAAAGCAAGCGCATTCAGCAGCAAGCCCAAGCTTTTTATCTTCTGAACATCAAACCGATAGTGTCGGCCTTTGATGAAACGGACGCGGAGCAACTGGCTTTACTGAACTTCGACTTAAAGGAATCCGGCCAGACACTTCAACTTTATGACGCATCCATCGCCGCTACCGCTTTGGGGCGCGGGGATGCTTTGATGACCGCGGATGGCGATTTTGACCGGGTTAAAGGTTTGAGAGTTAAAAAAGTTTCCCCCGCACGTTCGCCCCGGAGTCCAGGTTGAGGGAAAGAAACGATCCTAGGGCCATTTCCGGCGCGGCAAGTGGCCTTCCTGCCAAGGAGTCAACAAACCGGACGGCATTTTCGCCCTGGAGGCGGAAGCAGACCAGTTCGGAAACCTCGTTGGTGATTGCCTCGTTGAGCCGGTTGGGGCGCTGGGTGCAGAAGACCGTTTCCAGGCCGCGCTTGCGGCCGGTTTGAATGCACAGGGCCAGCTCCTGGGGGATGGTGAGGGGGCCGCAGTACTTCCAGACTTCATCCACGAGCAGGATTTTGCGGCCGGGGCCGCGGCCGGCGGCTTCGTAGGCCCATTCACAGAAGAACCGGAAGGCCTGGGGAAGCTGGCCGGGAAACATGGCGTGCGGATCGTAGAGCACCCAGCCGGTGGCCAGGTCTTCCTCCAGCTCGCGGGCGGTGGCGGCGGCGGGGAGGTCCAGGCGCTGGGCGGCCTCGCCGTCCGGGTCAAAGATGAACCGGCAGGCCACGTGGACATTGACCAGGTAGCGGAAGGCAAAACTGGTCTTGCCGGAGCCGGAGACGCCGCAGATCAGGGTGACGCTACGCTTGGGGAGCATCCTTGGGAGGCGTGGGTGGCGGGGCGGGCTTGGGCGGAGGGGCCTGGGCGGCGATCAGGCGGTCGAGCTTGGCGCTCAGGGCCAGGTGATGCGCCACCAGGGTGGCCAGGGCGGTGCCCAGGATGACTTCCGGGGCATTTTCGGCGCCGATGCCGGACTGGTTGAGCCACTTGGCGGCGCAGATCGGGCCGGCGGAGACCAGGGCGGCCTTGGCCGGGGCGGGCCAGGCGGCGTCGCGCTCGATTTCGCGGATCAACTCCGGTGGGGCGGCGAGCTTGCCCGCCTTGGCCACCAGGCGGCCTTGGGCGTACTTTTCGCAGGCGGGGATGAGCTGCTCAAAGATCGGCTTGACCAGGCCCGGATCCCAAGGCACACCAGGGCCACCAGGAGGCGGCGCTGGGCTGTCAACCGGCGCCGGCGGCAGGCCAGGCGGAGGTTCTGGAGCCGCGCTTTGAGTTTGCGCCAGAACGGCCGCAGTTTTTTCCAGAGCGCGCTTGCGGCGCATGCGCTCGCGAGCTTTGGCGCGATCGGCTTCCAGAGCTTCAGGGCTGCCCGGCACCAGGCCGTCCTTGCGGGGGCGGCCGCCGGCATTGCCGCCGAATTTGACTGCCAGAGACGCAGCATTAGGAGCAGCGGGAGGGTTTGGAGGCGGGTTTGACGGACTGCCTGGCGCCACTGGCGGCGTAGCCGGCGGTTGCGTTGCCAGTTTTTGAGCTTCGGCCATAGGTCAATCTTCATCATCAAAGAAGGTCCAGCCGGATTTGCGTTGGGCTGGGGTGGGCGGGCTGGAAGAAGAGAGGCCCACAGATTTGAGCCGGTGGTTTTCGTCCTGGAGGTGGGCCAGCTCGATTTCCCTGGCTTTGCGGCGTTCACGTTCTTCGGCCAGCTCGCGCTCCAGGGCGGCCTCGCGTTCGGACTTCTGGCCGTGGATGACCACCTGGGCGGCCGGGGGAGGATCAGGAGATGGAGACGAGATAGGAATTTGATCACTCATACAAGAGCAAGTTAAGCATTCTTAATACTGAGAACAACCGACAAGAGGCGAAAAAGAGAGGTTCTCTCTCTTAAAATCGCGCTCGCGAGAGGGCAAAAAATGGTTGAGAGAGAGAGAAAAAGGGGAATTCCCTCTTTTTCTTCTACAAGTCATTGATTGACAATGGTTTATCTCTCAAAAAAACGCCGCCGTAACAATTTTCTCTCTCTCTCCCTCCCCTAAGGGGTGAGAGAGAGAGAGAATTTGTAAAGTAAAGTTGGCTGGCGTTCTCTTGAGCAAAAAAAGAGAAGGGAGAGAATGGAAAATTTCGGGTTGTGTCGGTGGCGCGGCCATGGGTTGTGTGGATAATTAAAGCTGATGATTGCGGCGTGCTTTCGCCAGGCGCGGATCGCGGATGATCCGGGGGCGGAACCAGGCGCCGGAGATCGTCAAAAAACATTCAAGTTATGGGCAAGCTCAAACCGTTCCTCACCACCTTTATTGTTGTCGTGGTTTCCCTGGTGATCATCCAGCGGGTGCAATTCCTCCGCAACCTGGTCTATGGCGCATAGTCCAAGGCCCGGCGCTCTTCCCCGCCGGGCTTCCCTTTCAACCTGAACCTGAAAAAAAGAGCCTATGCTTTACCCTGCAATCACCGACCTTTTGACGGCCACGCCGTCCGGCACCCTGTCGAGCCTGTCGGCCCAACAGACCGTGACCTTTCGCATCAAGCAGGAGGCCCGGCGGCTGGAAGCGGTCATTCTGACCTTGAAAGCCACCACGGGCGCCAGCCCGGCCAACAACCATGACGGCCTGGCGGGCCTGGTCAAAGAGATCAGGCTGGTGGCCGAGGACGTCAATGGCAAACGCAACATCGTCCAGGTGACCGGCCCGGCGCTGCTGTCCTTCATCCGCAACAACTTTGGATCGTTGGACCGCCACACCTTTGCGTCCTACCGCGCCGCCAACCTGGCCGCCAGCACCGCGTATGCGTGCAACTTTTTCATTCCGGTGCGGCATCCCAACGTGGCTGAGCCGTACGGCCACCAGCTCAGCCTCCCCTTGAGCGCCAACTTCATCAAGGGCGACGCCATGCTGGAGGTTGATATCAACCCGGCCTCCGTGGTGTTCAGCGCCGGCGCACCGACCGGAGCCACAATCAAGGCCCTGGCGATCCTGCGCAACGTGCCGGACAGCGTGCCGTATATCCCGACGGAGTTGATCACGCAGACCATCAGCTTTGCGGCGGCGGGCAAGCAGGCCTACGACTTCAGCACCACGGGCTTTTTAACCCAGGTGCTGGTCCAGGGGTACAACTCCACCACCTACGGCTCCAGCATCCAACGGACCAACGTGCTGAGCTCCATCCCGGAGGGGACGCTGGCCTATGTGCACGGCCGCAACAAAATCATGGTGCTGGACAATGACTTCGGCTTTGCGCTGAACGATCTGACCCAGTACCTGGTGGGCAAGGTGCCGGGCGAGACCACAATCAACCCGGCCTCCTTTGACGGCGAGGTGTTCCTGGATTTCATGTCCGACTATCCGGGCGCCGATGCCTTCAGCGCGGCCTCGATCCCCAACCTGAACACGGACGCCCTGGGCGGCGACAAGGCCCGCCTGGAGTTTGACCAGTGGGCCAACTCCGCCGCCATGGCGCGGATCACCTACCACAAAATCCTGGCCCGTACGCGGGACGCGATCAAGGGCCTGGCGGTGGCGATCTGAGTTTTCCAAACCCACCCCGCCAGTCTGTGACGGCTGGCCGGCGGGCGCGGCCTGGCGCGAAAGAGCGGCTCCGGCGTGGCCAGGACCCACGCCGGGGCATTTTGAAAGGGCGGAAGTATGGATGAGACCGACACCCTGCAGAACGGCAACCCGGACACCTGGGCGCGGGAAACCTGGCGCAGCCTGCTCAACATGGCCACGCGGGCGGTGGACAACCTGACCACGCGCGTGCAGCCCCAGCAGCAGGAGGCCCCGCGCCAGACGGAAAGCTGGTGGTCCAAGCTGGACACCAAACAGGTGGTGATCCTGGTGATCGGCGGCGTGCTGGCGTTGTTCCTGGTGAAAAAGCTGATGGACTAATAATTCCCGGTCATGGGCCTGTTCAGTTCCAGCAAAACCACGGTCAACACCACGACCCAGAACTATGCCGACAGTTTCAACACCACCTTGTCCAAAAATGACATCGTGGCCGACAGCGGCAACACGAGCTTCACGCTCACCATGCCGCCGGACAGCGGCGGGGACGGCCTAACCCGTTACCTGCCCTGGATCGCGGTGGCGTGCCTGGGCCTGGCGTTGATCCTGATCCTGACCCAGCCGCGCAAGCCTTGGGAGAGTTGAGATTATGGGCATGTTCTTCGACAACGTGGGCATCACCAACCAGGCCTCCAGTGCCGCGGCCGGGCGGCTGGACTACGCCCAGGACTTCCGCGCCGGCGGCGCCGGCCCGCGGGGCAGCGTGACCCAAAACTTTGTCTTTGGCCGGGAAAACCGGCAGGAAACCAGCGGACAGCTGGCCACCACCGGCGAAACCCCATGGGTGTGGGTGGTGGCCGGCCTGGCGGCGCTCTACCTGACGGCCCTGGTCTTCAAACGCAAGCGTGACTGATGGCCTGGTGGAATCCCATAGACTGGTGGACCGGCATAGACCGCGAGATCGAGCGCGGCCGCGAAATTGACCGGCAGGTGGATGAATTCAACCGCCGCCAGGTGGAAAGCGGCAAGTGGACGGAGGAGGACTACCAGCGCTTTTCCGAGCGGAACGACTGGGCCGGCGAGCATTGGCGCGAGCAAGTGCATGACGAGTTTTGGAGCGGCGCCTATGACGCCTGGACGCGGATCAGCGAGCCGGTGACGGAGACCGCCAAGAAGACGATCGCCCTGTGGGTGGTCCTGCAATGGCTGTTGGTGTTGCTGGCCCTGTTCCTGGCCTACCAGTGGGTGGGCGGCAAGGGCGGCCTGAAAAACTTATGGAAATGAAAGACCGGCTCCAAGCGATCCTGGCCACCGGCGCCACGGCCACGCAATGGCTGCTGGACGCCCACGAGGTGCTTTCCCTGGCCGTCACCGTGCTGACCCTGGCCTGGTGGATCAGGCTGTGGCTCAAAAATCCCAACATTCAACCCCCGCCCGGCCGTGATGAAAACCCGGATGATCGAAAAAATTGACCGCGCCGCCCCCTGGGCGATCCTGGCGGCCACCCTGGGCCTGTTCTTCCTGCTGCTCTGCAGCGGCTGCGCCAGTTTCACCACGGACCAGCGGGACCTCAGTTATGATCCACAAACCGGCGAGCGGAGAGAGATTATCACGCGGGCCACGGCCCGCACGTTTGCGGCGTCCAAATCGGCCCTCCAGAACTGGAAGGCCTCGCAGACCGACAAAAGCCAGGGGGCCAGCGTGGGGCAACTCAACCAGGAAAGCCAGGCCGCCGAGACCCTCAAGGCCGTGGCGGAAATTTTGAAAGCGGCCCGTCCATGAAAACCAACACCCTGCTCTTGCTGGCCGTCCTGGCCGCCCTGGCCTGGCTGATCTGGCGCTCAGCCCGCCGCCAGCGCGCCCCGGAAGGCCCCATGATCAACGTCAACCAGACCGCCCGCACCGAGTTTGGCGGGGGCGGCGGCGGCCTGGGGGGCGGCTTTGATCCCTTTTCCATGATGCTGTGAGCCGATCCATTCCAGTGTTCCTCCTGGCCGCCGGCGGCCTGGCCGCCTGGTGGGCCAGCCGCGCCGCCGCCGGCGACGGCACCGATCCGGTGGCCGATCTCTTGAGCGGCAAGGGCAATTCCCTGGCCCCGGGCCAGCGCATCCCGGTCAACATCGAGCGGCTGGGCGCGGACGTGAAGCTGCCCGATCAGGCGGCCGAATTTGCGGCCCTGCGCGACTTTGGCGGGGCCGTCCTGGAGCGCGGCGGCCAGCTCACCGTCCAAAGCCCCAACTACGTCCTGGAAGTCTCCACCCCGCCGGCCGTGGAGCCGGTGCGCGTGGAAGTTCCGGTGCAAACCTCCGCCGTGCTTGATCAGCAGGGGAAATATGTGCCCCTGGACAGTTGGTATCTGTTCAGTGTCACCGGCCAGGACCAGCGGTGGGGCAGCTACACCTACCGTAAGTTTGGCTGGATTGACACCTACGTGAACCCGGCGGCCACCATCCCCGCCCAGAAGGTCTTCCGAGCGGAAACTACGCCGTTCCCACCCATGGGCTACACCCTGGCCGGCGTGCTGGGCCTGCCGGAATGTCTGGAGGTTTCAGACCGCGAGCGCCAGCGCTATCGGTACTACCCGGATAAAGACCCCAACGGCTTCTGGCTGAACAAGCTGTTCCAGGCCGGCTTTGGCCAACTGGACATCATCCAACCGCAAACCCCATCGTGACCCATGCCCAACCCGATCACCTTCAACCCTTTTTCCAACCGGCAGATTGACCCCAGCGTGGCCACCCGGCTGGGCACCACCGAGCTCGAGTCAGAGCGCTTTGAACTCCTCTACCAATTGGCCAACGTCGTGCAGCCGGTTTTCTTCGAGGTCAAAACGGCCGCCGGCGAAGAGCTGCTCGGCCATCCAAATTCATTCAAAGATGTCAAGCTCCCTTTCCCGGGATCCGTATGGCGGCTGGTCATGCTCCATGTGAAAATGAGCAACACCCTCATCGGGGAAATCAGTTACCTGAAATTAACCCGCCCCAACGTCCCCTTTTACTGGAGGACTTTTGACGCTCCGGCGAACACCTACCAGCGGCAAATGTATTGGGGTAGGCACACCATCACAGTTTCAGAAAACGAAGTCCTTTATCCTGATCCTGGTCCGGGGATTCTGTTCCCTTCCCTCGCAAACCAGGAGTTCGACGTTCGCTTCAAGCTCGTCGGGAACATGTTGGCCAGAGCGGTAGAACTTTATGCCTTGTTTGCGAGCGAACGCATCCCGGTCAAGAACGACTATCAGATGTCTCAATGGTTGACGGCCTGATCGAAAAAATTCCCGCGCCGCCTCCGGCGTCACCAGCTCCCGGTAATGGGCAAAGAGCATGGCGCTGGAGCGGTGCCCTAATTCGGTGGCCGTCTTGTCCTGGCTGCGCCACCGGGCCAGGTGATAGGAGGCAAAGCTGTGCCGGGTGACGTCCGGCGGCCAGGGGATGCCTGCGGCGGCCCGCACCCGGCGGAAACGGCGCGTCAAATTGATCACGGGCAACTGGCCACCCGCCTGGAGCCAGGCCGCCAGGTTGGGCAGAATTTGCACCAGGCGGCGCTGCCGGGTTTTGCTTTTGGCAGCAGATACCACAATGTAACCGCTGGGCAAAATCTCCGCCTCGGTCAGACGGGCAGCTTCCGCCGGGCGCAAGCCGGCAAAATACTGGATGGCCAGCAGGCGCATGACATCGCGATCCAGGGCGTGGGCGGTGGCCAGGATCAGGCGCACCTGTTCAGGGGTGTGAATGCCCGGGGGGCGGTCGAGGGGGCGCGGCTTGTCCACGGCCAGGGCGGGGTTGTGATCGAGCCAGCCCCGGCGCTGGCACCAGGAGAAAAAGGTGCGCAGATCGGTGACCAGGCCTTTGCGGGTGGTGTGGCCCCATTGCGGCCGGGCCACAAATTCCTCCACCAGGGCGGGGGTGAGGTCTGCCAGGGGCAGGCTGGCGCGCCCGGCGCAGAAATGCGCCAGCGTCCAGCGCAACTGCCGCAGGTAGGCCCGGCTGAGGCCGGCCCGGGCCTTGGCCACCAGAAATTCGTTGGCCGCCTCCCTGAGGCGCCAGCCAGGCAGCGGGCGGCTTCTGTTTTGGGCCGGGAAGGCGCCGGGGTGAAGCGCGGCGCCCAGGGCGGCGGCGGCCTGGGCGAGGGCTTGGGCGGCGAGGGCGAGGGCCTGGCCTGGGGGCAGCGGGCGGCCGTCAGGTTGGCCCGTCAGGGAGGGAGAAAGAATGGCCTGTGTTGACGCGCTTTGACTAGCTTTGACCGATGCGGGGCGGCACGGTTCCAAGCCGGGTTTTGCTGGGGAAACGGGCATCATGGCTGTTGGTTGCGGGGGGTGGATTCGAACCACCGACCTTCAGGTTATGAGCCTGACGAGCTACCGGGCTGCTCCACCCCGCGGTCCGTAGGGGGGTAATGTACGCGAGGGGGAGGGGTTCTGGCAAGGGGGGAAATGGGATTTTTTTTGTGGGGGGGCGGGGTTAGCCGACGCTGCTGACGAAGGCGGTGATTTTGGCGGGGCGGCGGGGGAGGGGGCGGTGGATGTAGGGGGTTTTTTTCCATTCGAGGAGGCGGGGGCGGAGGGGGTTGGGGGGGGGGATCCAGAGGGAGCCGCCGAGGTCGTCGTCGTCGCGGGCGCGGTCGAAGTAGAGGAAGAGGCAGAGGCCGAGGGTTTGTTCGTCCTGGTCGGCGGTGGGGGGGAGGGTGAGTTGGCGGGTGAGGCCGATCCATTCGTATTCGTTTTCGTCGAAGTCCACTTCTTCGTCTTCGAGGTCGCGGAAGTCCACGAAGTGGTGGATGAGGTGGGGGCAGTTGGCGCCCCATTCGAGGAGGATCATGTCGCCTTCTTCTTCGATTTCGGCGCCTTCGACGCGGGTGGTGCAGTAGAAGTCGAGGAAGTGGGCGAGGAGGTCGGTGGCGGGTGGGGCGGGTTTTTTGAGGAGGGGGAGGGAGAGTTCGCGGAAGCGTTGGACGGCTTCCTCGAGGCTGAGGGTTTGGGGCGAGCCGTTGCTCATAGGGTGGTGGTCAGCAGTGGTTCCGGGGATAAGGTCGCAGCCTGTCTCTTATACACATCT